>JAAEOH010000175.1 GCA_024244645.1 Hyphomicrobiales bacterium | reverse complement strand
GTTAACTGCTGCCGCGTTCGTCGAAAACGCGTTTCGCTTTCATTTCGGCTTTCGGCAACGTGTCCGGGGCGAGCACTTCCACTGTGCAGCGGATTTCGCAACGGCTGCGGATTTCATTGACCACGCTGTCCGCCACGTCCACATTCTCATGTTCGACCAGAACGGTCATCACATCGAGTTCACCTTCATTGGTTGTGAGCCGAATTTGGAACTCATCGCCAGCGCCGGGAATGGCGCGAACGGCCTCCTCGATCTGCACCGGGAAGAACTTGATGCCGCGTAAATTAATCAAATCATCGGCGCGACCGGTCATGCATCCCATTGCGCGGACATGATTGCGGCCACAGGCGCAGGGTTCGGTGTTGAGACGCGTGTAATCGCCAACCAGGAAGCGAAGCTGCGGTGAAGATTCCGAGTTGAGATTGGTACAAACCGTCAGCCCGCGCTCATTCTCGGCCACTGGGTCCAACGTGTCAGGGTCGACCGTTTCCCAAACCTGAATATCCTCCATCAGATGGGTAAAGTTCTCTTCGCCCTTCTGGTATTCCGGGCAGGAATAACCGCCGCAATGAGGTGCGGCTTCGGTGCAGCCATAAAATTCGAGCGCCGTCGCGCCCCAAAGGTCTTGCAAGCGCTCGAGCGTTCCGGAAACACCGGTAAAGGGTTCCCCGCCGGCGATAATCTTTGTAATCGAACTCTTTGCCGGGTCCGCACCCATTTCCTGCATCACCCGCCCCAGAAAGAGTGCGTAGGACGGTGTGCAAACCAGTATTGTCGGATTGAAGCGTTGTATGATGCCGACACGGGCCTTGCTGTCCATGCCGCCGCCAGGGATGACCGGATAACCCATTTTGGCCAATGTGTATTGAACGCCCCAGGCAAACACATGCGGGCCAAAACCTACCGTCACGAAGGCCGTGTCACCTTTCCGGGCGCCGCCGGAATACAATGCGCGTGCATTGGCCTGCTCCCAGTATTTCCTGTCGAAATGGGTGTAGCGAAATACGCGAGGCACGCCCGTAGACCCGGAGGAGGAAAAAAGCATCCAGCCTCGATCCGCCCATTCCGCCTCGCCGCAGGCGGTATATGTCCCATAGGGCGAATTCGCGATGGCGTCCTCCATCATTTCGCTTTTGTCGACGACCGGCCATTTGGCGATTAGATCGTCAACCGTTTTGATATCGGTGGGTACCAGCCCAAGCATTTCGAAACGACGGTGATAGAACGCGCTGTTCTCATAGAGAAACGGTGTGACAGCCGCGATCTTGGCATCCTGAACCGCCCTGATCTCGTCACGGGACCAATTGTCTTTCTCGGACCAGTAATTGGCGTTCAGGGGTTCCGAACGATCCTCGTGATAACGCTCTAGAACATCCATCCAGTGACGGCGCGTATCCGCTGCCCGGTTTGACGGCTGCGACATGGTTTTCCTCCCTGGGTTCTACAACGGTCGTTGATATTATCGTTGGTCAAGTCTTCTGGAGAGAACCGCGCTTAACACCGATTTCGCTCCGATATGACTGCGCCGCCCGGCTGATCGGCGACGGCGCGACAATGGCCCGGATATTCGTCTGCTCATGCAGCTCAATATTTCCCGCGCTACGCGATCCACCGCCATCTTCACCCCAAACCACGGTCACTTCCGTACCGTGTTCGGCAAAACCCGCGTCGATGCTGCCGAGCGACATCATTGCGTGCTCGTTTATCGTATAGCCCGGATAGTGGGACAGGCCGATCGTATTACCGTCTTTGTCGATCACCCGGTCATAATGCAAACGAGCAGTTTCCGGCAGGGGCATGGTGATCGGCAAGGGGTTTGATCCATCTTCGAACTGGCTTTGCATGACTTTCAAGACGTCTTCGGCATTCCAGACCAGCGTCACCTTCTTGCGGTGCGGCTTGTTCACT
The DNA here is from genome assembly GCA_024244645.1 of Hyphomicrobiales bacterium. Classification (GTDB taxonomy): domain Bacteria; phylum Pseudomonadota; class Alphaproteobacteria; order Rhizobiales; family Rhizobiaceae; genus Hoeflea_A. The sequence continues at coordinate 1,306 of JAAEOH010000175.1, read as the reverse complement.
ATCTTTTCCAAGGCCTCGCGTCCTATGAAGTCGTGATCAAACTTGACCAAATGGCCGTAGTTCAAATCATAAGGCGTCAGGTAATAATCCTCGATATTGGGAGAATAGAAACTACCGCCCAGTGACATCCGCATTGCAGCATTGTTGGCTGTCAGCCAATCGCGATAGGGTTTCATCGCGGGGCTTGTGTAGACAGCAGAAACCGGCACGGCCCACCAACCAGATTCGACAACGGTGGTGAAGTAGGCAATCGAACCGATTTGGCGAAGCCCGAACGCCTTGCCCTCCTGAACGAGCGCCTTTTTAACTGTGTTTCGATCACCCCAGGGTCCAGACAATTCCAGACCGGGCACCCCGCCCATCGTGTGCCGCATGCCGCGCACTTTACAATCGGCGATAGTCAGAATGTCCGACTTAAAGAATTTGATCTCAGGCAGTGGTCCACCGTGAAGCTTTTCTAAAAGCTGCCACGCGTTCGGTCCTTCGACCTGATAGCGATAGAAATTGCGTTTTTTTGCCTTGTTGAGCGCCCACATCGGATCAAGTTCCGCCTCCACTTCATATTCGAGCGCCTGTGCATTGAATTCCACCCAGTCGGTGGTCGAGGGATTGGCAACAACGAGGAAGTGCTCTTCTTCGAGGCGATACAAGATGCCGTCGCCTATTACAAAACCGTCGGGTGAGCATGTCACAAGCTGCTTTGCCGCGCCAACCTCGAAGGTTCTGAAGCTGTTGACTACAAGATACTGGCATAAATCCAGCGCACCAGGTCCGCGTAGATGCAGGCTGTGCATGTGGTAGCTTTGATCATGAAGGGCAATGGTCTGGCGCCAGGACCGCTGTTCGTCGCGCCATGTTGTAAATTCCGGGCGAACCACATCGCCGGGCATCATCTGAGTAAAGATCGTCAGCGCATTCTTGGGCGGATTGCGAAACAGATGATCGACGACCTTTGGAACATTTTCGAGAAGCTCACTCAAGGATTCTGGCTGTTGTGTCGCGCTTTCCATAGTGCTCGCCTTTCAAGTTGGTAATTTCCGCGGTTCGCTGCGCATTCCGGTGACTGCGACCGGCGATTCCGGAGGAACGCGACCACTTTGAATGTCGCTCGGTTCTGGCGGTGTGATTGACGCCGCTGGGTTCTGCGGTGATGTCATTTTTGCTTGTTTTGGTCAACCGGTGGCTGGGCTGGGCGCTTTGCTTTGAGCTTGCGCAATGACTCACCCTGAAACTGGAGACGTTGGGCGTTGTGGACGATGGGGTCGAGGATGGCGTCGGCGAAGGTGGGCTCGCCGATCAGGCGGTG
>JAAEOH010000174.1 GCA_024244645.1 Hyphomicrobiales bacterium | reverse complement strand
TTCGGGTATCGGCGGCTGTTCATCCTGCTGCGCCGCGAAGGAGAGCCATCAGGCATCAACCGGATCTACCGGCTGTACAGGGAAGAAGGCCTTGGTGTCCGCAAACGCCGTGTCCGCCGCAGAGCCATTGGCGTTCGTGCTCCGATATTGGTGGAGGCCAAACCCAATGCCAGATGGTCGCTGGACTTCGTACATGATCAGTTTGCCAATGGGCGCCGCTACAGGGTCCTCAACATCATCGATGATGTGACGAAGCAATGCCTGGGTGCCATCGCCGATACATCAATCTCGGGGCATCGTGTGGCACGGGAACTGACGACCATCATTCAACGTTGTGGCAAACCGGGAATGATTGTTTCGGACAACGGCACGGAACTGACCAGCAATGCGATCTTCGCATGGACAAAGAAGTACGACATCAACTGGCACCATATCGCACCGGGCAAGCCGATGCAGAATGGCTTTGTGGAGAGCTTCAACGGACGCATGCGTGATGAGCTTTTGAACGAGACCCTGTTCTTCGGCCTCGCACATGCAAAGCAAGAAATCGCGGCATGGGTCCGCGATTACAACCAGCAGCGCCCACACTCGGCATTGGGATATGAAACACCGGCGGCCTACGCTGCCAAACTGAATTCAGGAGAGGCAATCGCCAAGCTTGAACCAACA
>JAAEOH010000173.1 GCA_024244645.1 Hyphomicrobiales bacterium | reverse complement strand
GGCGTAAGCATACCTATCCGCTACTCTTAGCCACTGGTAGAGCATTGTCCAGAGTGACTGCCGGCATGCTTTCCTTATGCTTGTTCATCAATTGCCTGTCTTTTTCTGTTGTTGCGTTCCACCCCCGACTCGAAAACCATGCTTGATCGTACATCGTTATTCTGTTATTCGTTGCTGGATTCTGCGCTTGCCCGGCGTCCTGGATCGATTTCTTCATCGTCGTGATTGCCTTTTCCGCTGCCCCTGGATCTTGCACGGGATCTGGTTCGGGCTGGTAGAGTTCGTGAGCGCCGAGCCTTGTTGCGGATTTGCATGCGGTTTGGAACTGCCGAACATTAGGCGGATATTCTGACTTCCATGTCTCCAGCCCATGTTTAATTTCCTCCCCCGAACAGTTCGACAACACCTGCCCCCAGTCGTCCATTGCCATGTCCAGGTCCGTTTTTGATTCTCCCACTTTTTTCGTCCACAGGTCGCCGTATCGTATCCGCATCCGTTCGAACAATGCGGCCATCCACGCTTCCGGCAATGATTGCTTGGCAGTAGTCTTTGTGCAGGTCGTTCCGGGATTGTGCAGGTGTTTTGCGATTTGCTTCATGTGTTACCTCGTCTGTCCACTTTTTCCGCTTAAGCCAGCGCCAAGGGGAAAGGATATGTTTTCGTTCGCGGTGCGAATAGTCGGCCTCATTCAGCCGCATGAGTGCGCCGATGATCTCATCCGCGATTTCGTCAAGATTGTTTTTCACCCAAAAAATACGGGACTCGGGCTTGTCAACTTTCTTCAGGCACTGTGCCCAAAATTCATCAAATCGCAGATCCTTTTTCTTCGCGGTT
>JAAEOH010000172.1 GCA_024244645.1 Hyphomicrobiales bacterium | reverse complement strand
ACTCACAACACACAAAGGACGAACTGCCCGTCTGGCTGCACCACTACAATTGGCATCGCCCGCATGCCGGGATAAAAAGACAAACACCCATCAGCCGAGTGGGATTAGACCTGAACAACCTCATGAGACTCCACAGCTAGATCGTCTTGCGCGTGCCGAAACTCCTGCCTTGAGATTTTCGAAGTCGGGCGGTTATCCGCTGACCGTGCCGGCGCCGGAGCAATTCTGACATTGTTTTGGCAATAAATGATGTAGGCAAGTGTCCCGGAAAAAACAATGAATCCAAGGCCAAGGACCAGCGGTTGCGGCAATCCAAGTCTTGCGAAGTAGGCGATTTGGCCAAATACAATTTGAAGTTTTACATTGACCATTGTTCCCACGTAGGGAATGAGGCCAAGCCCTGCCACAATCGTTTGCGCGGAAATCAACAAGATATAGCCGGAGGTCGCGAGGACGGCGAGCCACGCCTTCTGTTGGCGTTGATCCGGTGCGTCTGAAGGGGCATATTTCACGAACCAGAGAAACGCGAGAAAAACCACAAAATAGGCCAGCAGAAAGGGAAGCTGGACATAAAGAAGGCCCATGGCAAAATTTGCACCCCAAAAATTGCGCGCGGCGACAAGATAGGGTAGCGATCCGATGAGCCAAAAGGCGCCAACAACGGTCCACCCGCCCGATATATCCAGCATGTGCAGACGTCTCTGAAACACCCACACAAGAAACGCACTTATAACAACGATGCCGATCGGCTTGACGATAGCGCCGATCACGGCGGCCAACGCACCACAGGCTCCATCATAATCTGAGCAACTCTTCCCCTGAAGCGCGGCATGAACCAGAAAAGACAGGATATTCGGAAATACGATCAGGAAACCAAGCAGTAAGCCCAAACCGATCAGGCTGAGATAGGCGAATTTTTCCCGGTTCATTGCAGCTCCCATTCCGTCAAACAAACAGGAAATACAACCTAAAGTGTAATAGTGGTTACCCGAAATGATGGGAAGCAAGCAATCGCTGGCGGCAATACTGTTGGTTACCTCTGAACACGGGTCTGCAAGGTTGGCGAACGGGTCGAACCGGAGCAATACAGCCTGGGTCGGTGTGCCTGATGTTCGCCACAGCTTACCGCTTACGCGGCTTTTCCGTGTCGTTGAGAAACGATGCGATTACCTTTGGCAAACCGCCGATGTGCAGGATCGGCGCGTGCCCCTGACCAGGGGCAGTGAACATCTGCATTGAAGGATGGCGTTTGGACATTTCCTCAACCGTTTCCTTCAGCAACAGTGATGAATTCTCGCCATGGATCGTCAGCAATGGAATGTTCCGCAGGCCTTCGAATTGCGGCCACAAGGTTGGCAACGGGATATTCAGGTCGACGGAGCGCAGTATTTCAATCAGTGCCGGATCGAATTTTGCCGAGATCTCGCCGTCCTTTTCTTCAAAACTGGCCTCAGCAAGATCGTTCCAGTCAGCGTCTGTCAGCGCAGGAAAGGCCGCGCCCTGCATCGATTTCAGTTTCTGGGCGAGTTCGTAGAGGCTCTTCGCAGCCGTCATGCGGTCATGATAGGCCATGATCCTCGCAAGCCCCGCACCTTCGACCACCGGACCGGCATCATTCAGGATTGCTGCCGACATGATCCCCGGTCTCACCGCCGCAAGCACATGTATAATGAGCGCGCCGCGCGACGTGCCGATGAATGCTGCGTGCTTGACCCCGAGGGCCGCACAGCCTGCGAGCAGGTCGTCGGTTTCGGTTTGAATGTTGTAGTTGGCCTTTTCCTTGTCCCATGCGGAAAGCCCGCGGCCGCGATAATCAAAACAGACGACGCGCCGTGGCGCCACTTCGCTCTGTGAGAGGATCCGGGCAAGATAATGAAAATCGGCACTGTTGCGCGTCAGGCCCGGAAGACAAACCACAGTGTGGTGTTTTTCGGTGCCCACACGCCCCCGTCCGTAGTCGCGGGCAGCCAATTTGAGCCCGTCACCTGCCGAAAAATAGACCTGATCAAATCCGGAAACCATACGCGTATCGGCCGCGTCCTGCATCGTGGATCTTCCTGTGCGGTGTTATCGTCGCACCCTGAAATACGACAAACAGCCGACAAAGCAAACCCAATTGAGATCGGATACTAATGTCGTCCGTGACGCAGATCGGCAACGATGTCTGATTTTTGTCCAAGCCGCGTCTTGTACACCTGATAGTTTTCCATCACCCGCTGAACGTAGTTCCGGGTTTCGCTAAACGGTATCTGCTCAACCCAGTCGACGATAAAGTCGACGTTCCTGCCGCGCGGATCACCATATTTGTTGACCCACTTCGTCGCCCGGCCCGGGCCGGCATTGTAGGCGATAAATGTCAGGATGTAGGAACCTTTGAAATCGGAAATGTGCTCGCCGAGATAATGCGCCCCGAGCGTTGCGTTGTATGCCGCATCGCGTGTGAGCTTGGCCTTGGAATAGGCAAGGCCGTGTTTCCTGGCCACCGCCTTTGCCGTGCTGGGAAGCAACTGCAGAAGGCCGCGGGCATTGGCTTTTGACACAGCCGCCTTGTCGAACGCACTTTCCTGCCGGGCAATTGCATAGGCCAGCGCCTTGCCGGAGCCCGAAATGTTTGCGTTGGTCGGTATAACACCCGTCGGAAAGGCGAGAGCAGCCACATTGAGACCGCGTTGAAACGCGATTTTTCCGATCTGAAGTGCCATGCGGTGCTCACCGCGTTTTTCTGCCATCGAAGCCAGGATCGCAAGCTCTCCGGGACTGGTGAGTTCGCGTGCAAGCGCGATGTAGAGCGCACGGGCGCGTTTGGAATGACCGGTGGTATTGAGCCGCTGTATGGCACGGACAGGCTCGCGCGATGCGAAGTGACTGCGCTCCGTCGGCGTCGGAGACGGGTAGCGCACGTCCAGCCCCTTGCGTCCCAGCCGGGCCGCTGCCAACTGGCCGTAAAAGGTGGCGGAATAGTCGGCCGCCCGGGTGAAATAGTCGGTTGCCGAACCGGGGCCACCGGCTTCTGCCGCCCGGCCGAGCCAGTAATAGGCACGCGACAGGGAAAGTGGCCGTGTGGCAGTCTTCAGCGCCCGGTCGAAATGGATGGCGGCAGTTTTGCCGTCCTGGAAACCGCGCAGGGCGTACCATCCGGCGTGCCATTCGGCTTCGATTACATCCTTTGGCTGAGTGGCAACGTGATGTGCGGCGATCTTGTAGGCGGTTTTGAGGTCGCCCTGGTCAGCAAGGTCCCGGGATATGATCCTTCCCTCGACCCACCATTCATGCGTATCGACCAGCGCGTCGGCGTTGCGGGGCGCCTGTAACAGCAGCTTGGCGGCCGTTTTATAATCGTTTTTGCGCCTGTGATAGGCAATGCGGGCAAACAGATAGCTCGGATCGTCACGCCAGCTTGGATGAACCGCCTTGAGCAGTTTGCCGGCTTTGGAACTCTTGCGGATCACCGCTGCGCGCGCTTTGTAGAGGGACTGCGCATTTGCCAGTGCATTCACCCGGCCCGCCTGGGTGATGCGGTCCTTGTAAAGCAGCATGTCCATGCGGCGTTTATGGTCTGCGCGCGCGAGCAGGTTTGAAAACTCTTTAAGGATGAGTTTTTCCTTGCCTCTGTCGAGCCTTTCGGTTCGCCAGATGGGTGCAATGGTAGCGGCCGCTCGATTCGTATCGCCGGTTGTCTTGAGGGCGCGGGCAAGGGCAATCGCACCCTCAAGCGATTCCGGTTTCGTCGTTCCAAAAGCCGCAACCACTTGCGTTGCCGATGCGCCTTCGCGCGACAACGCGCGTTCCGAATTGCGGCGCAGCACCGACAGGCCCGGCCAGTGCGCCAGTTCATCTGCTGCCGCGGCGATCTCCGATGAGGGCACGCCCCGTGCACCTGAAACAGCGAGGGCCCAGGTCAGCACGCGCCGGTCGAGCGATCCGGCAGGCATGCTGTCCCTGATCTGCCGGGCCTTCAGGATCTCATTGTCTGTGAGCGCGTCCAGCCCGCTCTTGAGCTGGCCGGCAGCCGATGCCGGATTGTCGCTGCGATGGATTGACGACGTATGGTCCGAGGTGGCATTTGTGTCTTGAGAAAACGCGTGCGCAGCTGCAGGGCGCGACTTTGGCACCGGCACATCTGAAAGGCGGTTCTGGGCGCCTGTTGTCTGGATCGAACTCAGGCTCGCTGACGCAGCCAATATAGTTGTGAACGCCAATCTGAACATCGGAACATTATTCCTCAAAATGGGGCAGAATTCTGCCCGTTACGCAACGCACATACCACCGTTCAGGGTACCAGCCACCCGTGAAAAGAAAGTTAATCAATAGTTATGCTGCACAGCCCGGTCCACAATTGATTTAAATCGCGCACGGCCGGCGGGCAGCCGGTGAAAATGTCGCGCCGCCGCGCTTGCGGCAAATTGTTGTCAGGACTATGGTGCAGCGCATTTTGCTGCATGCGTAGGCATTGCAGCTTTGCTCAACAGGGAGTGCGGGTCAGACGCCCGCCATGTCAGGAGCCAGTATGTTCAAGGGGTCTCTTCCGGCTTTGGTCACACCGTTTGACGAAGCCGGTGCGTTGGATGAAACGGCATTCCGCAATTTTGTGGAATGGCAAATATCCGAGGGAAGTCACGGTCTGGTGCCAGTCGGCACAACCGGTGAATCCCCAACCCTTTCGCATGACGAGCACAAACGTGTCGTTGAACTGTGCATTGATATTGCCAACAAACGCGTCCCGGTCGTTGCCGGAGCGGGTTCGAACAATACCAGCGAGGCGATCGATCTTGCCCAGCACGCCGAAAAGGCAGGCGCGGATGCCGTGCTTGTTGTAACGCCATATTACAACAAGCCCAACCAACGCGGCTTGTACGCACATTACGCGGCAATCGCCGAAGCGATTTCGCTGCCGATATTTATTTACAATATTCCCGGCAGGTCCATTGTCGACATGAGCGTCGGAACCATGGCGTCACTCGCCACCAATTTCTCCAACATCGTCGGCACCAAGGATGCGACCGCGAAACTGGACCGCGTTTCCGAGCAGCGCATGTCCTGCGGCGTTGATTTCATCCAGTTATCGGGTGAAGACGGCACGGCGCTCGGCTTCAATGCCCATGGCGGTGTCGGCTGCATTTCGGTAACGGCCAATGTTGCACCCCGACTGTGCGCGCAGTTCCAGGAAGCAACGCAGCGGGGCGATTATACAGCTGCGCTCGAATATCAGGACCGCCTGATGCCGCTGCACAAGGCGCTGTTTATCGAACCTAATCCGGGTGGGACAAAATACGCGCTCAGCAAGCTGGGTCATATAAAAGAAACGCAACGGCTACCATTGGTTTCGATCGAAACGGAAACCCGTTCTGCGATTGATGATGCGATGCGCCACGCGGGCCTTCTCAATTAGATCGGTGGCTGGGTATGTCGAAGGGCGGCGCCAATCCGGCGCGACGCATTGTTGCAGAAAATCGCAAGGCGCGTTTCAACTACGAGATTATCGACACGTTTGAGGCCGGGCTGGTTTTGACCGGCACGGAAGTAAAATCGCTGCGCGAGGGCAAGGCGAATATTGCCGAGTCCTATGCAACGGAAGAGGGCGGCGAGATCTGGCTGATCAACTCCTATCTGCCGGAATACCTGCAGGCCAACCGTTTCAACCATGAGACCCGGCGGCGGCGCAAGCTGCTGCTCAACAAACGCGAGGTGCGCAAGCTGATCGGCGCGGTCCAGCGCGAAGGCATGTCGCTTGTGCCGTTGAAGATCTATTTCAACGATCGCGGCCGCGCCAAGCTTGAAATTGCCCTGGCTAAGGGCAAGAAGCTGCACGATAAGCGAGAGACCGAAAAGAAACGCGATTGGGATCGCCAGAAGGCCCGGCTAATGCGTGAAAAGGGCTGATCGGCACGCGGATGTGCCGCCGAACATCAGCACTTGTTGAGATAGTCTGCAGCATTGCGAAAGACATCGACGAACATGTCTTCGGTCAGTCTGCCCGTGTTGGTGTTGTATCTGGAGCAATGATAGCTGGAAAAAACCGCATATCCGCCCGCCTCGGTCTGTGCGTTGTGCCGGAAGGGGTGTGCCGCAACGCGTTCGCCAAGCGTGCGGATTGTGGAATCATGCGCGATCTTGCCGAGCGTCAGAATGGCTTTGAGACCGGTCATTGCCTCAAGCGAGGCGGACAGGTAACGCCGGCAGGTGTTGATTTCCGCACCGACCGGCTTGTTTTCCGGTGGCACGCAGCGCACCGCATTGGTGATTGCCGTTCCGACCAGTTCAACGCCGTCGTCCGGCCGGGCGTCGAATTTGCCGCGTGAAAGGCTGAATTTTTCAAGAGTGCCGTACAGCAGGTCGCCCGCAAAATCGCCGGTAAACGGCCTGCCGGTTCTGTTGGCGCCGCGCAGGCCTGGCGCCAGCCCGACAATCAGCAACCGGACGCTCGCGGGACCGTCAGCGGGATAAAACGTTCGCACCGGTGCATTGTACCAGTCCGTATGGGCTATTCGCTGCTGGGCAATGAAGGCGTGCAGCCGTGGACACAGCGCGCAATCGGGATGGGGGTCGGGCATATCGGTCATGGCCAAACGACATAGACCAATCGGCTGGCGCTAGAAAGATGAAATATACGCTGTAGCGAGGCGCGCATTAGTTATTGAGTTCGTACTCTTCTTCGTCTTCATCTTCTCTAACCGTCTCGCGGACCGGCCTTTCGGATACGGCACGGCCGATTTCCGATTTGAGCGATGCGAGATCGATGAAGTTGTCAGCCTGTCGCCTCAGGCAATCGGCGATCATCACGGGTTGCGTTGCCAGGGTTGAAACTACCGACACCTTGCGGCCGCGCCGCTGCAGTGCTGCGACCAGGCTGCGGAAATCGCCGTCGCCGGAAAAAATAACCAGATGGTCGGCTGTTTCCGACTGTTCCATCGCATCGACTGCAAGTTCAATATCCATATTGCCCTTGATCTTGCGACGTCCGCCCGAATCGGTGAATTCTTTGGCCGGTTTGGTGACGACGCGATAGCCGTTGTAGTCCAGCCAGTCGATGAGCGGGCGAATCGACGAATACTCCTGATCCTCAATCAGCGCCGTGTAGTAGTACGCCCGAAGAAGATATCCACGCCCCTGGAATGCCGTCAGTAGTTTTCGGTAGTCGATGTCAAATCCAAGGCTTTTAGCTGTTGCGTAAAGATTTGCACCATCAATGAATAAGGAAATCTTTTCCCTAGGATCAAACATTATTTCACCTGTGTTTTGATAATTAGTTTTCGCGTCAGAAAAATGATTGCGTTACTGAAAAATGTCGTGCAATTCTGCGCAAAATAGCTATCCCATCTAAGCATTTATATTGCATACATCGAGTATGTAGACAATTGAGATATACAACAACAGTTTTTTCACAACAATTTGTGAACAAAGATCATAGAATGTCCGAAGAGTTCTTTTGGCTCATAGGTTGCGAACGACACAAACAACTTTACGGCGGCGCATAGCTGCCCGGAAACGATTGTTGTTGTTGACGAACCGGCCGAACGGACATCGTTGATCTCCATTGCTGGAACCGCAATTGTCCCTGCCAAAGGGATCAATTGCCCGCCTTGTTGGTAATAAAGCTTGAATTGTGTGGCTTTTGGGGGTATCGGCAAGACAATCTCGAAATTTTCGCGAAAACAAAGGACAGGCCATGGCCCGTGTCACAGTCGAGGATTGTATCGACAAGGTCGACAATCGATTTGATTTGGTTTTGCTGGCGAGTCACCGCGCCCGCCAGGTTTCGCAAGGTGCGTTGATCACGGTTGATCGGGACAACGACAAGAACCCCGTGGTTGCCTTGCGTGAAATCGCTGACGAAACGCTTTCGCCGGGCGATCTGAAGGAAGACCTCATTCATTCCCTGCAAAAGCATGTGGAAGTGGACGAGCCGGAGCCCGATCCCGCTGCGTTGCTCGCTGCAGAACAGGTGGAAGAAACCGTCATCATCGCCGGTGAGGCTCCCGTCGATCCGGAAGAAGAAGCCGTCTCCTTCGACAGAATGTCTGAAGATGAACTGCTCGCCGGAATTGAAGGCCTTGTGCCGCCGGAAAAAAGTGACGATTATTGAGTACATCCAATAGTTGGCAGGAATTCGAAAGCGTCAGGTCGACAGGCCCGGCGCTTTTTTGTTTTGACGAATGCCTTTGCCCGACAGGATAATGGGCAGAGCCGGGACCAATGATCCCGCAAAGGAGTAATCGTCATATGATGCGTCAGTACGAGCTCGTCGAGCGCGTGCACAGCTACAAGCCCGATGTCAACGAAGCGCTGTTGAACAAGGCTTATGTTTACGCCATGCAGAAGCACGGCAAGCAGACGCGTGCCAATGGCGATCCGTACATCTCCCATCCGCTTGAAGTCGCCGCCATCCTGACCAACATGCGGCTCGACGAGGCTACCGTCGCCGTTGCCCTGCTGCACGATACGATTGAGGACACATCTGCGACACGCGACGAGATAGACGAACTCTTCGGCGAGGAAATCGGCGGGCTCGTTGAGGGACTGACCAAGATCCGCAAACTGGACCTTGTTTCCAAGCGCGCCAAGCAGGCGGAAAACCTGCGCAAACTGCTGCTGGCGATTTCCGACGATGTGCGCGTGTTGCTTGTCAAACTCGCCGACCGCCTCCACAACATGCGCACACTCGGCTTCGTGCCGCCTGAGAAAAGGGCGCGCATAGCCGAGGAGACAATGGACATCTATGCGCCGCTGGCCGGCCGGATGGGCATGCAGGATATGCGCGAGGAGCTGGAAGAGATCTCCTTCCAGCATATGAACGCCGAGGCCTACGAAACCGTCACCAAACGGCTCAAGGAGCTTTCGGAAAAAAACCGCGGCATCATCCGCAAGATCGAAACCGAGCTTGGCGATTTGTTCGAGGAACACGGCTTGAGCGCCACGGTTACGGGCCGCCAGAAAAAGCCCTATTCCGTGTTTCGCAAGATGCAGTCCAAATCGCTGTCGTTCGAGCAGCTATCGGATATTTACGGCTTCCGCATCATCGTCAACAGCATCGGTGACTGCTACCGGGCACTCGGGATCGTGCATATGCGCTGGTCGGTGGTACCGGGGCGTTTCAAGGACTACATCTCAACACCCAAGCAGAACGACTACCGATCCATCCATACGACCATCATCGGACCGTCCCGCCAGCGCGTCGAGCTTCAGATCCGCACTGTCCGCATGCACGAGATTGCCGAATACGGGGTCGCGGCCCATGCGATCTACAAGGACGCCGGACCCGGCGAACACGAGCTTCTGCCACACGATTCCAACGCCTATTCCTGGCTGCGCCGGACCATCGAACAGCTTTCGATTGGCGACAATCCGGAAGAATTTCTGGAACACACCAAACTGGAACTGTTCCACGATCAGGTCTTCTGCTTTACGCCCAAGGGGCAGCTCATTGCGCTACCGCGCGGCGCAACTCCGATCGATTTTGCCTATGCGGTGCACACCGATATCGGTGATACCTGTGTCGGCGCGAAGATAAACGGACGCATCATGCCGCTGGTCACCCAGCTCAGCAATGGCGATGAAGTTGAAATCATCCGGTCCGGCGTGCAGGTGCCGCCTGCCGCCTGGGAAAAGATCGTTGTAACCGGCAAAGCGCGGGCGGCGATCCGGCGGGCCACAAGGGCTGCAGTGCGCAAACAATATTCCGGCCTTGGCTACCGCATTCTCGAGCGTTCCTTCAATCGCGCCGGCAAGAACTTCACGCGCGATCAGCTCCAGCCGGTTCTGCACCGGCTCGGTTTCAAGGAAGTGGAAGACGCCATCGCCGCAGTCGGCCGCGGGGAACTCGCATCCAAGGACGTTTTGACCGCCGTCTATCCCGACCACCAGCATGACCGCATCGCCGTGAATCAACCGGCGGCCGATGATGGCTGGTTTAATCTGCGCAGCGCCGCCGGCATGATATTTCGCGTACCCGGACGGTCGAAAGCATCGAAATCGCGCCGCGACAAAACGGTCGGCAATGGAGCGGATGCCTTGCCTATTCGCGGTGCGGGCGACGATATGCCGGTTTCCTTTGGAGCAGCAGGCGCGGTGCCCGGCGATCGCATCATTGGCATCATGGAGCCGGGCAAGGGCATCACCATCTATCCGATCCAGTCACCGATGCTGACCGAGTTCGATGACGAACCGGATCGTTGGATCGATGTGCGCTGGGACCTGGATGAGGCGGGCAGCAAGCGTTTCCACTCGCGCATTACGCTCAATGCTATCAACGAGCCCGGTACACTTGCCGAAGTGGCGCAGACAATCGCGTCCAGCGACGCCAACATCCAGACCCTGTCCATGGTTCGCGTGGCCGATGATTTCACCGAAATGGTCATCGATCTCGAAGTATGGGACCTGAAACATCTCAATAAGCTGGTGACCACGCTGAGGCGGTTGAGCTGCATCAGTTCGGTGACGCGTTTGTACGAATAGCGGTCCGCATTTACCGATTTTTCAGCAAAAATGTGATTTGCCCGAATGTGCCTCTCATTTCAGCATCCGTGGGGGTTTGTGCCATTAAAAATTCCGTATTGGGAAGCAATATTTCAACACATTAGATATAATGTGATCGGTATCGCGTGAGAAAGGTAGTTTTCGAAGAATGTTGTTTCGCCGCCGCAAGCCCATCGGTATCTCGGAAAAGATCAGGATATTCTTTTGGCCGCGGCGTTCCTTCTCGCGTTCCTTTCAGTATTTCGGCAAACGAATTCTTCGCCTCACGGCAACACCACACGCGATCGCCGCCGGGGTCGCGGCCGGAGTCATGGCGTCCTGGTCGCCCTTCATCGGATTTCATTTCATCATCGCTGCGGTGCTTGCCTATCTTCTTGCCGGCAACATCCTCGCCTCGGCGCTCGGAACGGCATTTGGCAATCCGATAACATTTCCATTCATCTGGGCAGCCAGCTACAACCTCGGCAAATACATTCTCATCGACGATTTTGATGACCCGGTTCCCGCGATCCATCTGGGACGGCTGTTCAACGATCGTGATTTGCAGCAGCTGTGGGAGCCGATTATCAAACCAATGCTGGTCGGTTGCCTGCCTTTCATGCTTGTTTCAGGCTTGATTTTTTATGTCGCTACCTATTGCGGCGTCTCGAGATTCCAGAACCAGCGGCGGCTGCGGTTGCTGAAACGGCGAGGCGGCAGGGACCTGAGCGGTGAACAGACGGTCTGAAGGCCGGCCACCCGACGTTTTCCTTTCATTGTTCAATTGGCAAATGTGCGCCGGTCACCATGCAAATCCCGGGACATCCGGCCGGTGCAACCCTGTTGTCAGGCTTGACTTCGCTGTGTCAGGCGGATACAGGCCCGCCAATCACCTGACCGTCGGGGACGAAATTCCGGCGACACAGGCGCCGAATAACATCTATGTATTGCAGGTTGACCGGACCAATTCACACCCCATCTAAAAGGCCGGTTCCAAATACTCCGGATTTGCTCTAGTAAGCAGGGCTTATCAGCCAACCCAAGAAGGTTCAAAAGCGTGTCCGAAAAGGTAGAAAAAAAAGAGTCGGCCTTTGGTGAAACATTGAAGGTCATTGTCCAGGCTCTGCTTCTGGCTCTGGTCATACGCAGCGCGTTGTTTCAGCCTTTTTCGATACCGTCCGGATCCATGATGCCGACCCTTCTGGTCGGCGATTATCTGTTTGTTTCCAAATACGCCTACGGCTATTCGCGTTACTCCTTCCCGTTTTCGCCCAATCTGTTTTCGGGGCGTATCTGGGCCGGCGAGCCCGAGCGCGGCGACATAGCGGTTTTCCGTTATCCGAAAAACACCAAGATCGATTACATCAAGCGCGTGATCGGACTGCCGGGTGACCGGATCCAGATGATCAACGGCGTGCTCCACATCAACGATGTGCCGGTCAAACGCGAGAAGGTGGGAACCTTCAGCGCGGACGGCAGCTATGAGAACCGTGTGTCCAATGCTGCCGTGTATCGTGAAACACTGCCCAACGGCGTGACCTATGAAACGCTCGATACCAATCCGGTTTCGTCCACCGACAATACCAAGGTCTTCAAAGTGACGGCGGGGCACTATTTCATGATGGGTGACAACCGCGACAATTCGGCCGATAGCCGGCTCGATGTCGGTTTGGTGCCATTTGAGAATTTCGTCGGCCGCGCCGAGATGATTTTCTTCTCCATCGGCGATGATTCATCGCCGCTTGAAATCTGGAAATGGCCGAGCGAACTGCGGTTTGGCCGCCTGTTTGAGATGACGGAATGAAGCAAAAGAGTGCATTGTCGGAAGCGGACCACACCCGGCTCGCAAATATCATCGGGCACTCTTTCAGCAACAAAGTTCGCCTCGAGCGCGCACTGACTCACTCCAGCGCCCGCTCCAGCGGACAGGGTAATTATGAGCGACTTGAATTCCTTGGCGACAGGGTTCTGGGTCTGGTCGTGGCCGAAATGCTGTTTTCGCTGTTTCCCTCCGCCAAGGAAGGCGAATTGTCTGTTCGGCTGAACCAGCTGGTCAGTGCAGAAACCTGTGCTGCCGTTGCAGACGAGCTTGAACTGCACCGTTTCATCCGCACCGGAACCGATATCAAAACGCTCACCGGCAAACGCATGTCCAATGTGCGCGCCGATGTGATGGAATCGCTGATCGCTGCGCTCTATCTCGATGCCGGGCTCGAAGCGGCGCGCCGCTTTATCCTCGACAACTGGAGCGACCGAGCCCGCGCGTCTGCCGATGCGAGGCGCGACGCCAAGACCGAACTGCAGGAATGGGCCCATACGAAAACCGGCGAGGCGCCGAATTATGTGATTGTCGATCGAACGGGCCCCGATCACGATCCGCTTTTTACCGTGCGAGTCGAAGTTCAGGGTTTCAGGCAGGAAACCGGCAATGGCCGTTCGCGGCGCGCCGCCGAACAGAGTGCTGCGACGAAATTGCTGGAGCGTGAAGGCATTTGGAGCCCGTCATGACGGATACTGTGGAAAACGGAAACCAGCTGCCTACCCGATCGGGTTTCGTTGCGCTGATCGGAGCGCCCAACGCCGGAAAGTCGACGCTGCTCAACCATCTGGTCGGTGCCAAGGTTTCCATCGTCAGCCACAAGGTGCAGACGACCCGCTCACTGGTGCGCGGTATCGTCATTCACGACCGCACGCAGATCGTGTTCATCGACACACCCGGCATATTCAAGCCGCGCCGACGGCTCGACCGTGCAATGGTCACCTCGGCCTGGGGCGGTGCGCACGATGCCGACATCATCTTCTTTCTGGTGGACGCTGAACGCGGACTGGCTGGCGACGCGCTCAACATCCTGCAAAGCCTGACCGAGGTTAAGCGTCCGAAATTTCTGCTGATCAACAAGATAGACCGGGTCAAACCCGAAGCGCTGCTTGAGCTTGCCGCAAAGGCCAATGAAACGGTTCCCTTCGATCAGACCTTCATGATTTCGGCCCTCAAGGGCGCCGGTTGCAAGGACGTGCTTGATCATCTGGCCAAGACATTGCCGGAAGGGCCCTGGTACTATCCGGAGGATCAGATTTCGGATTTGCCCATGCGACAGCTCGCCGCCGAAATCACCAGGGAAAAGCTGTATAACCGGCTCCACCAGGAATTGCCCTACGCATCCCACGTCGAAACCGAGAAATGGGAAGAGCGCAAGGATGGCAGCGTTCGCATCGAGCAGGTCGTCTATGTTCAGCGCGACAGCCAGAAGAAGATCGTCCTCGGACGTGGCGGAGAGACCATCAAACATATCAGCCAGAGTGCCCGCAAGGAGCTGACCGGCATACTCGAACAGCCGGTTCATCTCTTTTTGTTTGTGAAGGTACGGGACAATTGGGGTGATGATCCGGAACGTTATCGCGAGCTGGGGCTTGAATTTCCGACCTGACAGGGACAGGTTTTCCGCATGGAATGGCAGGATGAAGGAATTGTTCTTGGCATAAGACGCCATGGAGAAACCAGCGCGATCGCCGAGATCATGACGAGGGTGCGGGGCCGCCATCTTGGCCTGGTGCGCGGCGGCCGATCACGCCGCATGCAGCCTGTTTTGCAGCCCGGAAACGGTGTTTCTGTCATCTGGCGCGCGCGCCTTGATCAGCATCTTGGAACCTATCAGGTCGAACCGACGGAGCTGCGTGCCGCGCGGCTGATGGAAACGGCGACGGCTGTCTATGGTGTACAGGCATTGGCGGCGCTTCTGCGCCTGCTCCCTGAGCGCGATCCGCACCCGCATCTCTATGAGGCACTCGGTATCATCCTTGAAAATCTTGACGATCCGGCAAGCGCCGGCGAGCTTTTTGTACGTTTCGAGATCGCCATGCTGGAGGACCTTGGCTTCGGTCTCGACCTTACGCGATGCGCGGCGACCGGAACGCAGGAGGAATTGCGTTTTGTTTCGCCGAAATCGGGCAGGGCGGTCAGCCGGGACGCCGGGCTCCCCTGGGCTGACAAGATGCTTGCATTGCCACAGTTCCTGGCGGGCGGCAGCAAGCTGTCAGCGGAGCCGGACAGCCTGTCGGAGGCATTCGATCTGACAGGATATTTCCTGAAGCGGCATGTCTATGAGCCACGCGGCGTTGAAATTCCAGAAGCCCGTTCCGGATTCATTCAAGCCGCGCTGAAAGCACTATCCACAAATCGCTGAATTGCATGTATTTTTTGTCTACTGCGCAGGGGTGGGCAGCCCGCGCGGGACCGCCTCTTCGCGGATCGGCCAGTGCACGACCGCAGCGAACAATCCGAGCGCGACACCCAGCCACCAGACCGGATCATAGCTGCCGAACTGATCATAGAGATAGCCGCCCAGCCATACGCCAAGAAATGATCCCACCTGGTGCGACAGGAAAACGATCCCGCCGAGCATGCCAAGGTGCCGGGTGCCGAACATGATCGCTACAAGTGCATTTGTCGGTGGCACCGTTGAAAGCCACAACAGACCTATCACCACCGAAAATATGATAACCGACGTGCCGTTTTGCGGCAGCAACAGGAACAGTGTGACGGCGATGGAGCGGCCTATATAGAGGCCGACGAGGAACATCGGTTTGGAATGACGCTGCCCGATTACGCCGGCAGCCAGCGAACCGATAATGTTGAAGAACCCGATCAGCGCAATTCCAAGGACGGCATAGTTCGCACTGACGCCGATATCGCCGATATAGGCGGGAAAATGCGCCGCGATAAACGCCACCTGAAAGCCGCAGACAAAAAAACCTGCAGTCAAAAGCACGAAACTGTGATGGGTAAAGGCCTCGCGCAAAGCCTCCCTTACGGTCTGCTCATATTGCGATGTCGATTGTGTCCCTGATTGCGCATTGCCGCGAAGCGCTGCGGCAAAAACGGGCACAACAAACATGGCGATGGCCAGATATACCAGCGCGTCCGACCAGCCGACAGAACTGATCAGACCCTGTGTGATCGGGGCAAACAGGAACATGCCCGCAGATCCGGCGGCAGTTCCGAGGCCGAATGCGAAGGAACGATCTTCCGGCGCGACATTGCGGGCAAAGGCGGCAAGGATGATGCCGAAGGAACCGGCAGCAACGCCAAGACCCACCATTACTCCGCCTCCGAGGTAGAGCATGGTCGGCGCATCTGCAACCGCCATCATGTAGAGACCGCCCGCATAAAGAAGCGCGGAAAGGGCCAGCACGCGCCAGGTTCCATAGCGGTCGGCGATCGCGCCGAAAATGGGTTGCCCTAAACCCCAGCACAGGTTTTGTAGGGCAATGGCAAGCCCGAATGTCGTGCGGTCCCATCCGGTGTCTGCCAACATCGGCAGTTGGAAAAATCCCATTGTCGAGCGCGGCCCGAACGTAAGGGCGGCAACGATGCAGCCGGCCGCAATGATCAGCCAGGGAAATGGGGTCTTTGCGGTATCGGTTGTCATGTGCCTCTTTTCGGATCAGAACATGTGATGCGCTTGCGCAGCTGGTATTTTGCAGCTTCAGATGCCGTCAAGTTATGGGGCGCTGCTTATTGAAGTCAAAACATCATATTTGAGCAATCCATCAATATTGTTGATCAAACGGTCAAGTTGCATCCGTTCATATAAATTGACGGATCCGTTCCGATGCGGGTTGCAAATGCGCCTTAAGGGACTTATGTAAATTGTATCCGGCGTCGCCGGGTTTTAATTCGCCTTACTTATGCTCATATTGAGCAAAAGTTGACTGAACGGTCAAACCGGCAGCGAAGAGCTGAGATTGTTAAAGGAGGGGCGCAATGAACATGCTCCACACGACAAACGAAAACTGGGCTGGAAACCCCACTCCGTCTGCGGCCGAGCGGTTCGGCCGGCTCGAGATGCCGGAACTGAAATACACACCCGCAGTCGCAAAAGAGACCGAGCACCTCTACCAGCGGGTCAAGGATCATATTCCGGCAATCGAATGGCCGGTATTTGCACCCTATGTGCATGCGATCAATCGGCTGAAAAAGGAACGCGGCGCGGTCATTCTGGCGCACAATTACCAGACACCTGAAATTTTCCACTGCGTTTCCGATATTGTCGGTGACAGCCTGCAGCTTGCCCGCGAGGCGGGAAAAGTCCACTCGGACATCATCGTCCAGTGCGGCGTGCATTTCATGGCTGAAACCTCGAAACTGCTGAATCCCGAAAAGACTGTGCTTATTCCCGATCTCAAGGCCGGTTGTTCCCTGTCTGAATCGATCACCGGTGCCGATGTGCGACGGCTGAAAGAGGCCAATCCGGGCGTTCCGGTGGTCACCTATGTCAACACCTCCGCCGACGTCAAAGCCGAGACGGATATCTGCTGCACCTCCTCAAACGCCCTGGCAGTTGTCGAGAGCCTCAAAGAGGATACGGTTTTCTGCATTCCCGACGAATATCTGGCGATGAATATTGCCAAGCAGACATCCAAGAAGATTCTGACCTGGAAAGGCCATTGCGAAGTGCATGAGCGTTTCACCGCCGACGAGTTGCTCGCCTACAAGGAGGCCGATCCCGACATCCAGATCGTCGGCCACCCGGAGTGCCACCCGGACGTCATTGCCGTGTGTGACTACTCGGGCTCCACTGCCGGCATGATCAATTACGTCAAGGACGAACGTCCGCAAAAGGTGCTTCTGGTAACCGAGTGTTCCATGGCCTCCAATATCGAAGCTGAAACGCCGGGTGTGGAATTCGTCAAACCCTGCAATCTATGCCCGCATATGAAGCGCATCACCCTGCCGAAAATCCTCGATAGTCTCGTCTATATGCAGGAAGAGGTCACGGTGGATCCGGTCATCGCCGAACGCGCGCGCGGCGCCGTGGAACGCATGATCAATCTGGGTAAGTAGTTAGATGTCCGTATTTTCGCCGCGTTCCTGGACCGGCATCGACGATGTTGTGATCATCGGTGGCGGTCTGGCCGGGTTGTTTTGCGCGCTCAAGCTGGCGCCGCGGCCCGTATCGGTTCTTGCCGCCGCGCCGATCGGGCAGGGGGCATCATCCGCCTGGGCCCAGGCAGGCATCGCCGCCGCCGTCAGCGAAGGCGATACGATCGAAAAACACCTGCAGGACACGCTCACGGCAGGGGCGGGTATCGTCGACGAGAAAATCGCCCGCAGTATGATAGCCGAGGGCCCTGAGCGCATTGAGGATCTGTTGTCCTACGGCGTTCCGTTCGACCGCGATCTCGAGGGCCGGCTGGCACTTTCGCGCGAGGCCGCCCACGGCGAAAAACGCGTGGTTGGCGTGCGCGGCGATATGGCCGGCCGCGCCATCATGGAAGCACTGATCGCCACCGTGCATAAAACGCCGTCGATCCGACTGCTGGAAGGCTATGTCGTAGAGAAAATCCTGAAGGAGGGACGCTACGTTTCAGGCGTCGTGGCGCGCGCGGATATGGGTCGCTCGAAAAGCCGGCTGGCATTTCCCACGCGTGCCGTGGTGCTTTGCTCGGGCGGCATCGGTCACCTTTTTTCGGTCACCACAAATCCCGGTCAGTCACGCGGCGGCGGTACCGGCATGGCAGCGCAAGCCGGCGCGGTCATTGCCGATCCGGAATTTGTGCAGTTTCATCCCACAGCCATCAATGTCGGCCGCGATCCCGCACCGCTGGCCACCGAAGCGCTGCGTGGCGATGGTGCAATCCTTGTCAACGATACGGGCCACCGGTTTATAGCCGACCTGCACAAGGATGCGGAACTGGCGCCACGCGACGTCGTTGCGCGGGGAATATTTGCCGAGGTGCAGGCCGGTCGGGGCGCATTCCTCGACGCGACGAAAGCGATCGGTGCGCATTTTCCCGAGCGCTTCCCGACCGTTTACCGCTATTGCCGGGATGCCGGGATTGATCCGGTCACACAGCCAATCCCCGTCGTTCCGGCGGCCCATTACCACATGGGCGGCGTCTTGACCGATGCGGACGGGCGGACCTCCCTCGATGGCCTTTGGGCGGCGGGTGAAGTGACTTCCACCGGCGCACATGGGGCGAACCGCCTTGCCTCGAATTCCCTGCTGGAGGCCGTCGTATTCGCGGGGCGCATTGCCGATGACATTCAGGGCCTGCTGCCGGCGTTGAAATGCGACAACTGGGCGGCGCCGGCCGATGAGTCCGATGATGTCGTCACCGAAAACGACAGTCCCGAAATGCAGCTTTTGCGCCAGACGATGAGCAGTTGCGCCGGTGTGGTGCGCGACCGTGAAGGCCTGACCAAAGCGGCCAGAACCATCGCCGAGCTTGAAGACCGCAACCGCAAGGCCCGTTTCGGCAACATGCTCACGGCGGCAAAAATGGTTGTTTCAGGCGCCCTTCAGCGCGAGGAAAGCCGGGGCGGGCACTACCGGTCCGATATGCCAGAGACCAGCGCCGATTGGCAACGACGCACATATCTGACACTCAACGATGCAGACCAGATTATCCGTGATGCAGCTGAGAAGGTGGCCGCATGACCGGCAACTTGCCACCGACGCTGTCGCCGTTTCTGATCGACCGGCTGGTGCGTTCCGCACTCGAAGAGGATCTTGGCCGGGCGGGCGACATCACAAGCCAGGCGACCATCGACCCGGCAGCAAACGCGCGGGCGGTCATTTCGAACCGCCAGGATGGCATAATTGCTGGTCTCACTTTTGTTGCCGAAACGTTCCACACTGCTGATCCGGATCTCCGTGTCCGGATGGAAAAAGCCGATGGTGATCCCGTTGCCGCCGGCACGATCCTCTGCCGCATCGAAGGCAATGCGCGGGCGATATTGTCCGCCGAGCGGGTGGCCCTCAATTTTCTCATGCATCTTTCGGGCATTTCAACGCTGACGGCTGCCTATGAGGCCGAAATCGCCCACACGGGGGCGAAGGTGTGCTGCACCCGCAAGACAATTCCGGGCCTGCGCGTTGCGGAAAAATACGCGGTCCGCTGCGGCGGCGGCTCCAACCATCGTTTTGGTCTCGATGATGCCGTGCTGATCAAGGACAACCACATCGCCATTGCCGGCGGTGTAGCCCAAGCCGTCAATGCTGCAAGGGTGCATGTCGGCCATCTGGTCAAGGTTGAAGTCGAGGTCGACACGCTGGATCAGTTTGAAGAGGCGCTTTCAGCCGGTCCCGATGCTGTGCTTCTCGACAATATGAGCCCGGCGATGCTGGCCGATGCCGTCAGGATCAATGCTGGTCGCGTAACCTTGGAAGCTTCCGGCAATGTCGATCTCACCACAATACGGGCGGTTGCCGAAAGCGGTGTCGATTACATCTCAACCTCGAAAATCACCATGGCAGCGCCGACCCTGGATGTCGGGCTGGATATCGAAATCGGCTAGGCTGATCGGAGCGAGCAATTGGCGTTTTGCTTCAAATGCTCTTTCGACTGAATTAACTTACCGGCCGCCGACCTTGATGCCGGGAGCCGGTCGTTCGTCGAGGATTTTACGCCGAAAGCGGTAAAGCGCCGCCGGCCGGCCGCCGGTGGCCGTGCTGGTGGCGCCGGTGGTTTCGACCAGTTCCGCACCTTCCACAAGCCGGCGGAAATTCTGCTTGTGGAGATGACGCCCGGAAATTGCTTCGACGGTCGACTGCAGGGCGGTCAGTGTGAATTCCGGCGGCATCAGTTCGAACACCACCGGGCGGTATTTCAGCTTGCCGCGCAGCCGCGCCATGGCGGTTGCGAGAATACGCCGGTGATCAAGCCGCATCGGGCGCCCCAAAGGAGAGGCAAAGCCGGTTTTATCCACCCGCCCGTCGCTGACCGCTTCCTTGACGAGCCCGGCTTCATAGAGCAGCTCGTAGCGCTCCAGCACCCGTTCTTCGTCCCAGGGAAAATCTTCGTCCCCGAACCCAAGACGCAGTCGAGAATGACGATTGGGCAATCGGCCTGCATCCTCGTTTTGAGGCTGTTGTGCCCATTCTTTCAGCGCCGGTATGATGACGGCATCCAGCATTTCCGGACGGCCCGCACGCCAGTCTTCCCATGGCAGATAACCGTACCAGTCGCGCCATTGCGCGCCGGCGCGCTGGAGAGCGCCGGTCTGCTCGCCATCGTTTCGGGTCAGGGCCAGATAGCCGACGGAGACAATATGCGGCCCGACATCATCGGCTTGCTTGTGCCTGCCGCGATCGCCGAATGTGTAGAGCTGTTCGACATAACCCAGATGTAGCGCAGTCTGTTCCTCCACGGAGGCGCGCAGCCCGGTCTCGAAAGTGCGGTGATGCAATGGATCGAAAGAACCGAGTGGCAGACCGTCGAGCAATGCGCCGTCGGGCTTGTCGCTCGATATGACCAGGATCTTGGGATTGCGATCGTCAACCGTGACGATGGCTGCATTCAGACCGATTTCTACCGCTGTCGACCCGGTGACCATGCGCTCAATGCTCCAGCGGCAGGACGAACGGCGTGCCCTCATAGGCGTCCGCTCCACGTCCGATATGGTCGATTGCTGCAATCATCCGCCCTTTGCGTGCAAGCAATCCGTCGGCCAGCCTGATCATGCGTGCATTGGGTGTTGCAGACCGCGAACGGCGTCGCAGTTCCAGCGCCAGTCCCATCTCTTCGGCGCCGGGATTGAGGGCGGAAGCGATGATATAGGCTGCGGCGGTCGACCGCGAAATCCCCATCCAGCAGTGAATGAGCAGAGGCGCGGACCGGTCCCAGTCCTGCGCAAAATCGATCAGCCGCTCAATGTGCTGCTCTTCCGGCGCGCGCAAACCCTCCACCGCGATGCTGATGTCGTTCATGTCCAGAAACAGATGCCGGTCGCGGCGGATGCCGGACGGCAGCTCAACGTCGTCTTGTGATGAAAGCAGGGTGATCATTTCCTCTGCATTTTGCGCCCTGGCAGTTTCAGCCAAACGGGACAATGAGCAAACGACGAGATGTGGCATCGGCAGGAATAACCCTCAGGCGCGCTTTGCAGTCGGCTTGCGGCACGCTGCGATTTCTTCGAACCGGTGCAAAAAGGCCTTATGGATCTTTGTCGCGGGAAGCGGTTCAAAACTGACCATATCACGGCTGATCCCGCGGGGTCGTCCGAAAAGTTTTGCAGCTTCCCTCTCGGAAAAACCGGCAAGCGCGACCGCTTCGAAAAAGGCAGAGATCCTGTCGGCCCGCTTGATGTGCGATTTCAGCGTTTTCGGCGTCGCCGGCGGCAGGGAAAAGCGTAAATGAACCGCCTGCTCGAGCCGCTGTTCGACACTCTTGTAATCGCCGCCGACAATGGCCTTGAACGGCGAGATCATGTCGCCGATGACATATTCCGGCGCATCGTGCAAAAGCGCCGTGAGGCAATCATTCGCGCTTGCTGAAGGGCGCAGTTTCAAAAAGATCTGTTCGACGACCAGCGAATGCTGCGCAACGGAGAATGCGTGGGTTCCGGTTGTCTGGCCGTTCCAGCGCGCCACCCGCGCCAGACCGTGCGCGATATCCGATATCTCGACGTCCAGTGGCGAGGGATCGAGGAGATCGAGCCGGCGGCCCGAGAGCATTCTTTGCCACGCCCGCGGGGAGGGGGTGTCCGACGACATGCGTCTCAGCTCTCTTTCGCGGCATCGACGACCGGCATTTCAAGGCCGGTCCAGGCAGGAAGGATGGCGGTGACCGGGATATCGCCCGCCATCAGCAGTTCATTTGCCGCAACGGCCGCTGAAATCCTGTCGGTGCGGGCAAGCGCCAGGGCTTTTGTGCCGGTGACTGTCCCGATGGTGCCGATGGTGCGGCCGGCCGATGTTAGCGCGGTTCCGGATGCAGGCAATGGCGCATCCGCGCTCAGGATCACAACGCGTTTTCGTGCGGTGCCACGATGCTGCATGCGCGATACGACCTCCTGGCCGACAAAGCACCCCTTTTTAAACGATATGCCACCGTTCAGATCCATCAGAACGTCATGCGGGAACACATCTGAGAGCGCATAATCCACTTCGGCTTCGGCAACGCCGTTTGTGACCCGCAGGCTGTTGTACTCGGCAAGCGATGCTGTTTCCGTTCGGAATTGACCATAGAACCTGAAGACGGTGGCATTATCCCTGAAACGGTCATCGCGCAGAAAGCCGGGCTCGCGTTCACAATCCCAGGCCGCATGGACCATCTGATCCTCGACCAATTCTATGTCGGCTTTAGCCCGCAGCCGGTACATGGTCATGCGCTGCATAAAAGCGGTGGTCCGACCGCGTGTCATGTCGAACAGGAAACGATTGGTGCCGTCTCGCGACAGCAAAAAGGCAAACATGATTTTACCCTGTGGCGTCAAAAGGGCGCCTGGCCGCGCCATGCCATCGGGCAGGTCCTCGACGCCGCAGGAAATGACATCCTGCAGCAGCGATTGCGCATCTTCGCCGCCGATGGCGACGAGGGCCCGGTATTCGAGCGCCAGAAACTTCATAATAGTCTCGATTCTCCCTTTTCGAAGAATCCGTACGTAGTCCGTGAGAGGACCCGGGGCAAGGGGCAAAACAATGCGTTGAAGCTCTAGTCGCCGGCGACAAAGAACATCCAGTCGCCCTCCGGACCAATCGCGGTGCGATAGAATATATAGGCGCCAAACGCCTTCATATCCTCAAAGTCACCTGCAGTAATGATGCGGAACAGCTCGACCTTCTGCCGGTCATCGAGCCGCTCAAGCGGCATGGCATAGAAATACGGCCACAGAAATTGCTCGGTCGGTTCGCCCGGGTCGAGGTGCACATAACCGGCGCTCAAGATATCGAGCAATATTGCCAGAGTTTCATGGCCGTTGCCGTCTCCCGAGGTCTCCCGCAGGAAATCGATCGGATCGCCCTCGTAGCCGCCGATCGAAAGTTCTGTGCGCGTGCCGCCTGTTCCCAGCAGCGGGCGCAGGGCATCGATATTGCCTTCGGATGCAGCCGTCACGATCAGTTCCCGCATGCGGCGCACCGGGGCAGGAAGCTGATTTAGATCATATAGAACCGTGACCGCTTCGATGGCCACGGTGCCGGTGTCTTCATCGGTCACGTTGGTTTCAAGCTTGTCGCCTCTTTCCACATCCGGAGCCGGGATTTCAGGGGCATCGTCATTGGATGTTTCTGCACTCTCCGAATTCGGATCTTCTCCACCAATCTCGCTGAGAGCCAGTCGGTCCGTATGTGTGGAGGTTTGCGATCCGTCAGAAATTTGGCGGGCGACCGAGGCGTAGGCCGGCTGCGTGAAGCAGAGACTTAAGAATAGACAGGCTGTGGTTCCAACCGGCTTGTGACCGGTTTCTCCCGTAATGTACATGCCCGCAACGGCTCCCAGTGCAGTGCCGGCACGGTCTGAACTACTGAATCAGACGTTCCGGCGAGAATTCACCTGTCAGCATACGCCGCTTAAGGTCCTCAAGCATTGCCTCTGTTGCTTCTTCGCCGAACAGCTTGATGGTTTCGCGCATCACTGTGACGAACGCGGCATCTGCAATGATTTCCGGCTCGATGCCGTCTGCAACGCCCTCCGCCCAGGCTTCGTTCTGGTGCTCCAGGGCCGTTTGCATTTTTTCGTAGACGATCATCTCGTCGATTTCGGACAGGGTTGTTTCCGTCATATCACCACCAGGAGAACTCATCTCCACTACTTCCCGAAAACAACGTACCACGCAAATCATGTCAAAGGCGGCGCAGTAAGAGATCAGGTTAACAGATTACTAATTTCCGTAGCGCGCAATTAGCTCGGATGCAAGCTCCAGTCCCTGCTTGCGATAAAGTTCTTCGGCTTCTATCGCGACGCTGTTGCATTTTCGATGCACCGAGGCAAAGGAACGGTAGCCTTTGTTGAATGCGGCGATAAATCGGGCGCGGCGTTCCGGATCGGCCGCTTCCAAATTTATCAGCGCCTGCATTTTGTCCCGCCAGCCCTCGTCCGAGCCAAGACATAGGGTGCGCAGATAGTGCACCGAACCGACAATTTCCGCCAGCCGGATCAGCCGCGCCTCATAGAGCGGCTCGGCGGTCTGGGCCGATGACGCGGAGGCCGAAATCAGGACGATTCCGGCAGCGAGCGCGGTTGTAATCAGGTGCGGTCGTTTCATGCGATCTGAGCTAACACAGTAATTCACCCTGCCAAAGCATTCTCTATTCGCTCGCGGCTTTTTCAATCTTGGTGTCTGGCAGGAAAGCATTGGCAACGAAGGCGAAAGTAACGTCATAGGGCACATCCTTGCCGCCGCGCTGGACAGTGATATTGCCAACGTCGCGTCCGGCGGAAATCCGGCTGCTGTCGAGTGCCGATGCCTGGCCTTTTTCCCAGGCAATCTTCAGTCCCTGTCTTTCGATCGGACCTTCCTCCCGCACCTTCAGCATGGAGACCACGATCGGCGTCACACCGTCGCGCACCACCACCACGCGCGCCATGGGTTGAATATCCTCAGGCAGCTCGCCGGAAAACAGAAAAGGACGGGCGAGGGTGTCGTAACCCTGATAGGGATTTGCGCCGTAGTTGCGCATGCGTGGATTGTTCGGCACCAGCACCTTGCCGCCCGGGTGACGGGCCTTGAAGTTCTTCCAGGATTCGAGCCTCGAAGGCACCAATGCCAGTTTGGTTCCGGTCTTTTCGCCGGCAATGGCCTCGCCGGTGAATTGCTGCCACCAGCTTTCGGTCTTGCGGTCGTACATGACCAGATCGGAATTGCGCAGCTTTCCGGTCGTGCCGAAAGTGTCGGCGACGCCGTCCACACGCCTGTCGAAGACAAGCGCTGCGTTGCACAGCGGACAATAGGTGACGGTCACTGGCATACCGCCGACAGTGTCATTGGCGATTTCGTGCCACATCAGCACCCGCAGCGGATAGGCGCGTGCGTCGCCGTCGATTTCAAGTCCGATGACCGGTTCCATATCGTCGAGGTCGGTCATCTCCGACACAGGGATAAAATCCGGGTTGTCGATCGAAGGAATGCCGTCTTTTGGCGGGCCGCCGGAGAGGATCTCGTTGTAGTCCACCGAGTGCTTGGAAAAATCCGTCGACCAACCCTGTCGCGACCAGGAGGACGGATCGGCAAATGCCGTCCCGGCGGCGATCAGCAAACACGCTAAAATACCGGCGCTGTAACTGAAAACCGTGTTGATGGCAGCCATGCGAAATCCTCCGGGTCTTGTTCCCGCAGGCAACCTAGCAGCGCGGACGGCTCTCCAGCCACTCAAGGGCGCTCACTTTTACTTGAAGCGTGCGGCAGCGCTCAGGACTCCATAGCCGGAACGGTCATGACAGATTGCAGCCCGTGGGCCTCTATATAGTCGATGCATTCCATCACGCTGGGCGGTGTTTGCAAGCTTCTGATCTCGGCGGCGGTGTACCAGCCGGCTTCGGTTGCGTCGTCGGCCGCGATTGCCTGCTGATCCCCATCCGCTTCCACCAGATGTACAGCAAGCACATAGTGACTTTCGACAGGACCGTCAGCTGAACGTGCGATGAGGTCGTAGAGCCGAAAAAAACGGGCACTGTGGCCAACAATGCCTGTTTCCTCACGCAATTCACGCAGGGCTGCCTCGGCAAGGTGTTCACCGGCTTCGACCTTGCCGCCCGGAAACGCATGGTCTCCCATCGAACGGCCGGATCCGCGAAGAACCATGAGATAACGGTCCTGGCGTTTCAAAATACTGGACACAGCGATCCGGGGATAAAGCATGCTTGAAACTTTCCTATGCCGGTATCCTCGCCTATCGTGCGACACCGGCGTCAACCGCCACCAATCATATCGAACAGATCGAGTGCTGCAATGCGATCCTCAAAGCTGTGTGCAGCGACAATCATACTTATTGTGCCGCTTGCCCTGTCGGCCTGTGCGACACTCAATGAAGCTGAGTGTCAGACCGCCAACTGGCGTGACCTTGGCCAGCGCAATGGTCAGCAGGGAAAAGCTTCGTCATACATTGTTGAACATGAAAAGGCCTGCGCGCGCTTTGGCACGCCCGTCGACGGCACCGCCTGGCGGACCGGATGGGAAGTCGGTATCCGGCAGTATTGCACACCGCAGAACGGTCTTCAGGCGGGCCGGGACGGCAAGTTCTACGTGCAATCCTGTCCTGCCGATCTGGTGCCCGGGTTCCTGAGAACCTACGCGGTCGGCAAAAGGGTCTATGACGCCAAATCGCAGCGCGACAGCATTCGCAATGAAATTGACAACCTCAATCGGTCGGTCACGGATGCAACGGATGAAACCGAACGTTCGCGGCTGCAGACGCAACTTATCCTGAAACAGAACGAACTGTTCCTCGCGCAGCAGCGCCTGACCGATGCCGAGCTTGATGCCGACCGGCTGGAATATCCGAGATAGTGAAAATGTGCGGTCGTTTCTCACTGATATCGTCTGCCGCTGCGCTCGAAGCCTTTTTTGCAATTGCCGAGCTCGAGCGTCACCATCCACGCTACAACATTGCTCCCACGCAACCGATCATGATGGTGATCGCCGGTGACAATTCGGCCTTGCCACACGGTCGGAACATGGCGGATCGACGGTCGCTGCTGGTGCGATGGGGCCTGTTGCCTTCCTGGGTAAAGGATCCGAGGGATTTTCCGCTGATCATCAATGCTCGGTCCGAAACAGTGCTCGACAAAGCTTCCTTCAGAGGGCCGATGCGTCATTTTCGCGCCCTGGTCCCGGCATCGGGGTTTTACGAATGGCAAAGGGAAGGGCGCAGCAGGCCGCAGGCCTATTGGGTGCGACCGCGTGATGGCGGCCTTGTTGCCTTCGCCGGCCTGATGGATTCGCTTCTCGCACCGGATGGCTCCGAGATCGACAGCGGGGCGATTCTGACAACAAAGGCCAACGAGGTGATCAGTTATATTCATCATCGCATGCCGGTCGTCATCCAGCCTGATGATTTCGACCGCTGGCTCGACTGCAAGACCCAGGAGCCACGTCATGTTGCCGATCTCATGAAGCCGGCCGATCCGGATTTTTTCGAAGCGATACCGGTCTCGGACAGGGTCAACAAGGTCGCCAATATGGGCCCCGACCTTCAGGAGGCTGTTGAAATCGCTCCTGAAGCTTCCGCCGAATCGGACACGGACTCCGATGACGACCAGATGTCGCTTTTTTAGACGGCACAATTCTCGGCCGGCAAGGAATCGGCGGATCTTCAGTGAATTGGCGTCGTGCCACAACATGACTTGACGTTGCTTGCGCGAGCGGCGATAAGTTGCCCCATGAAAACGCTTCGCGGCCCTGCCGCAATTTGCATCTGCTGCATTATTATTCGCTAGCCAACCGCTGGCCCGGCTGTTTTCGTCTCCACTTCTTGCAAAAGACAAACGCCCTGGCCACAGGCACACGGGAGTTTTGACTGATGGGCGACAAACGCCTCAAGCTGCACAACACGCTGACGCGTCAGAAGGAAGATTTTCAACCGATCGATCCGGACAATGTGTGCGTGTATGTATGTGGCCCGACGGTCTATGACTTCGCGCATATCGGCAATGCGCGGCCGGCGATCGTCTTCGATGTGCTCTATCGGTTGCTGCGCCATCACTACGGTGAAGATCAGGTCACCTATGTGCGCAACATCACCGACGTTGACGACAAAATCAATGCGCGGGCGGTGCGTGATCATCCCGACATGCCTCTCAATGAGGCGATCGCGCTGGTCACGGCAAAGACGTCCGGTCAGTACCAAGCAGACGTCAAGGCACTCGGCTGCCTCGAACCGAGCATCGAGCCGCGTGCAACGGACAATATTCCACAGATGCAGGTGATGATCGCGACGCTCATTGAAAAGGGCCACGCTTACGAGGCAGGCGGCGAGGTTCTGTTCGATGTGACGTCTTCGCGGCAATATGGCG
Organism: Hyphomicrobiales bacterium; assembly: GCA_024244645.1. Classification (GTDB taxonomy): domain Bacteria; phylum Pseudomonadota; class Alphaproteobacteria; order Rhizobiales; family Rhizobiaceae; genus Hoeflea_A. Next base: position 15,214 of record JAAEOH010000172.1, on the reverse strand, counting down.
AACTCTCCAGACGCAAAATGGAGGATCAGCAGGCCGGAGCGCGTGTCGCTGTCGAGGATCACAAGAAAAATCCGGCGGATTTTGTCCTTTGGAAACAATCGACGGACAACGAACCCGGCTGGCCTTCGCCCTGGGGAACCGGCCGCCCCGGCTGGCACATCGAATGTTCGGCCATGAGCGAGCGCTATCTAGGCGAGGTGTTCGACATCCATGGCGGTGGGCTCGATCTCATCTTCCCGCATCACGAAAACGAAATTGCCCAGTCCCGCTGCGTCCACGGCACGTCCCGCATGGCCAATGTGTGGATGCACAATGGCTACCTGCAGGTGGAAGGTCAGAAAATGTCGAAAAGCCTCGGCAATTTTGTCACCATCCACGAGTTGCTCGACAGCGAGAAATTCGGTGGCCGAAGCTGGCCCGGCGAAGTGCTGCGGCTTGCCATGCTGATGACCCACTATCGCGAACCGATCAATTTCAGCAAACGCAAGCTGGAGGAGGCGGAGAACCTGTTGAGCAAGTTTGCCCGTCGTGCCGGCGATGCGCCGGATACCGGTGCGCCTGACGCGGAGACCGTGGCGCTGTTGTCGGATGATCTGAATTTCTCTGCCGCCCTGGCGCGGCTGAGTGCACTTGAAGGGGCAGGGCTTGCCGCGACACTGAAACTTATCGGATTTTCAGACTATCGGCGTGCCAAAACAGCTGATGTCGATGAGGCCATGATTGCCGATCGCATTGCCACACGGCTTGACTTTATTCGTCAAAAGGATTGGGCGAGCGCCGACGCCATTCGCGAGGAACTGGCATCAAGCGGCATCCAGTTGAAGGATGGCAAGGATCCGCAAACCGGTGACCGCACAACGACCTGGGAACTGATATGATGCGGTGCCGACCAAGGATCAGCAAATGACCAACGCTCAGATTACAGGCGGCTGCCAATGTGGTGCGGTCCGCTTCAGCATATCAGGTGCTCTGACATGGGCGCATCTGTGTCATTGCCGCATGTGTCAGAAGGCGTCTGGCAACTACTTTATGCCGCTTGCCAATGCGCAAAAACATGAATTCAAGGTGACCCGCGGCACCGTTGCCTGGTTCGCATCGAGCGATGTGACGCGGCGCGGCTTTTGCAGCGATTGCGGAACGCCTTTGATCTTCGAGACCCTCGATGCGACGCATCTGAATATTACGCTGGGATCGCTCGATGATCCCGCCAGCGTCATGCCCGATATCCAATATGGCCTTGAGGCCAAAATGCCGTGGTTTTCAGGATTGGATGGTCTTTCCGGCAGTGCCACTGAAGACGCTTCGGGCCCGGATGCCGAGCAGATCGAGAAAATCCGCCGGAGCAATCATCAACACCCCGATCACGACACCGCTGAATGGCCGGTTCGGCCGCACCGCTAGTTGGAAAAGCAGGAAGGCCCTTTGATGGGACGAAAACAATATGACCAAACGCGAAAAAATCTACCTCTTCGACACGACCCTTCGGGACGGGCAGCAGACACCCGGCATCGATTTTGGCGTTGAGGACAAGATTGCGATTGCCAAGATGCTGGACGAATTCGGTCTTGATTATGTCGAGGGCGGATATCCGGGCGCGAACCCGACCGATACCAAATTCTTCGAAAAGAACCGCATGCAGAACGCGGCATTCGTGGCTTTCGGCATGACAAAACGTGCCGGCGTTTCGGCATCCAACGATCCCGGTCTGACGGCGCTGCTGCAATCCGAAAGCGACGCCGTCTGCTATGTTGCAAAGAGCTGGGACTACCATGTGGACGTCGCCCTTGGCATCACCAACGAAGAAAATCTTGAGGGCATTTCCGCGTCGGTCGAGGCGACGGTCACGGCCGGCAAGGAAGCAATGGTCGATTGCGAGCATTTTTTCGATGGCTACAAGGCAAATCCGCAATATGCCACGGCATGTGCCAGGGCCGCCTACGATGCGGGCGCGCGCTGGGTGGTGCTCTGCGACACCAATGGCGGCACCCAACCGGCTGAAATCTCCAGGATTGTCTCGGATGTTGTTGCTTCTGGCATACCCGGAGACCATCTCGGCATCCATGCGCACAATGACACCGGGCAGGCGGTTGCCAATTCGCTTGCGGCCGTCGAGGCCGGTGCCAGGCAGGTCCAGGGCACCCTCAACGGTATCGGTGAACGCTGCGGCAATGCAAACCTGGTGACCCTGATCCCGACCCTGATGCTGAAGCCGCTTTGGAGCAAACGCTTTGTCACCGCAATCGATGAGGACAAGCTGACCCAGCTTACGCGGCTGTCCCATGCTTTCGATGAACTCTTGAACAGATCGCCTGAATTGCAATCGCCCTATGTCGGCAGTTCGTCTTTTGCCACCAAAGCGGGGATCCATGCGTCGGCACTGCTGAAAGACCCGCGGACCTACGAGCACGTAAAGCCGGAGAGCGTCGGCAACCGGCGCAAGGTCATGGTCTCGGACCAGGGCGGAAAATCCAATTTCATCAACGAGCTCGAGCGCCGCGGCATAGAGGTGGCAAAGGACAATCCAAGGCTCGACAGGCTGATTTCCATCGTCAAGGAGCACGAGGCGTCGGGATATGCCTATGAAGGTGCGGATGCGAGTTTCGAACTTCTGGCAAGACGGACGCTAGGACGTGTACCCGAGTTTTTCAGGGTCGACAGTTTCCGGGTCATGGTCGAGCGCCGCTTCGATGCGGTAGGCAATCTGAAGACGGTCTCCGAAGCCATTGTGAAGATCGAAATCGATGGTGAGACCAAAATGTCCGTCGCCGAAGGGCACGGTCCGGTCAATGCGCTCGACATAGCGCTTCGCAAGGATCTCGGCAAATACCAGCGGGAAATCGAGGATCTGGAGCTCACGGACTACAAGGTGCGCATACTCAATGGCGGCACGGAAGCGGTCACCCGCGTGCTTATTGAGTCGCGCGATCAAACCGGCGAGCGCTGGTGGACCGTCGGTGTTTCCGACAACATTATCGATGCCTCGTTCCAGGCGCTGATGGATTCGGTCAACTACAAGCTCCTGAAACTCCGCAAATCATAGGATTTGACTGCTTGATCTCGCCAATCGGTTGTGATTGCCTGAGCAACTCCCGGCCTGGCTGATCGGAATATGTGCGGCAGCTGATTCAAACCATCCGCACTATCCTCTAACTTATTGAATTTAAACACGGAAATAAGTGCACCATGAACGGAAAAGAGCCCGAAAATACCGGCTTGCGCGGATTTGCCTTTGGCATCAGCGCCTATCTCATGTGGGGGATTTATCCGTTCTACTTCAAGGCCGTTGCCAATATACCCGCCATCGAAGTTGTCGCTTATCGTGTGCTGTTCTCAATACCGGTTGCCGGCATCATCATCCTGCTGCTTGGCCGCACTGCGGATCTCAAACGCGCCTTCAAAAGTCCCAGGACATTGGCGCTTGCAGCCGTAACCGCGTGCCTCATATCGATCAACTGGGGCATCTATGTCTGGGCGATCGCCCATGAGCGCACCGTCGAGTCGGCGCTCGGCTACTACATAAATCCGATTGTCAGCATCATGCTTGGCGCATTGTTCCTGGGCGAGCGGTTCAACCGGCTGCAACTGGCGGCAATTGCGCTTGCCGTCGCTGCGGTTGTTGTCCTGACAGTGAATGCGGGTGGATTGCCCTGGGTCTCGCTGTCGCTGGCGTTCAGTTTTGGTTTCTACGGATATTTCCGCAAGACGCTGCCGATTGGCCCATCCCAGGGTTTTTTCCTTGAAGTAATCCTGCTGAGCGTGCCCTCCCTGATCGTGGTGTTGTTTCTGAAAGCTGACGGGGTCGGCCATTTCCTGGCAGGAAGTTCCAGTGATACCTGGTTGCTTGTTCTTGCCGGACCAACAACTGCAATTCCTCTGATCCTATATGCGCTTGGCACAAAGTTGCTGCCATTGTCGACGATCGGGTTGATGCAGTACACGACACCAACGATGATCTTTTTGATCGCGGTCTTTGTCTTCCGCGAACCGTTTACAGTCTGGCAGCTGGTCGCTTTTTGTCTGATCTGGACCGCGTTGGCGCTCTACAGCTGGTCGACAATTCGCGACATGCGCAAGCAAACGCAGGCTGGTAAGCTGCAGGTAGCGCAGGGGGAAAGCAATGGCTAGGGTAGCGATCATAACCGGTGGCGGGCGTGGCATCGGCGCCGCAACGGCCAACTTGGCGGCAAAGAACGGATACGACGTTTGCATCAACTTTGTATCTGATGCCGGGCGGGCAGAGGAAACCGCCGTGGCCTGCCGGGAACACGGTGTTCTGGCGGTGGTGGTGAAAGCCGATGTCGCATCGTCAAGGCAGGTTGAGCATCTTTTTCAACGCTGCGATGAAGAGCTTGGACCGGCCTCGCTGCTGATCAACAATGCGGGCGTCGTCGGCAAAGCTTCGACGGTCGAGGATCTTTCAGATGCGGTTCTGCACAGGACCTATGAGGTCAATGTCTATGGCGCATTTTACTGCGCCCGGGCGGCCATCCGTCGCATGTCGCGGGAAAATGGCGGCGAGGGCGGCGTGATCATCAATATCTCGTCGCTCGCTGCAACGCTGGGCAGCCCTGGCGAATATGTCCATTACGCGGCGTCCAAGGCAGCCATCGATGCGATGACCATTGGTTTGTCAAAGGAAGTCGGTCCGCTCGGCATCCGGGTCAACGCGGTTCAGGCAGGCACGGTCGACACCGACATTCACCGTGTCGACGGCAACCCGGAACGCCCCGCGTTGGTGGCGAAATCCGCACCGCTCGGCCGCGTTGCAAGCCGCCAGGATATAGCCGAAGCGGTCATGTGGCTCGCTTCGGACAACGCCTCCTATGCAACCGGAACCGTTTTGCGGCTTGGCGGCGGGCTTTAGAGCCCCATGCAATTGGCATAGAAAGTGGTCGTTGCCGGCCAATCCGAGAAGACACCGACGACACCGACTTCGCGTGCGAGCACATCCAGCAGAACAAGCGCGGCGCCGTCGTTTTTAGTGATGTCGCCAACCGATTGATAGTACCAACCGCCGCCCCCGGACAGCGGCCCGGAGCGCTCCAGCGTCCATGCGATGATATTCAGGCCTGCATCCTTGGCTGCCTTCGCATAGGCCGACGGAACCGGTTTTCCATTGTCGCCGGTCTTCACCAGCACCCAAAGAGGCGGTGCGATATAGCGGTATCCCTTGGCGGCCAGGTCTTCCATCGACGGGCTCCATGTTGACGGGTCTTCCGGGTCGAGACCACCGCGCAGCCGTCCCTCGAGATAGACGGCCTGTGCACCGAATTCAGGTTCGTTTTCAATCCAGTAGTCTATATCCGCCGGGCTGAATGACTGTACAAACACATCGCCTGGACGAACATTTGCGGCCTTCAGGGCATTGATTATCTTCTGGGCATATTGCTGTTGCGTGAAATCCCCGTCGAACGGCATGGCAACCTGGGGCGACTTCAGTTCGGGGGTCATCTTGACACCCAGCTCCCTGAACAGTTCGATCGAATCCGAAAACGTCATCAGACGTCCGTCGCCGGCATAAAGATCAGTGCGCCACCCCGGATTGCCGCCGAGATATTCCTCGGGGGTGGTTGCGTTCTTGTTGGCCGACTCCATTTTTCCTGACAGCTGCCTGAACTGGGACAGCGTAATGTCCGATGTGCAGCATTTGGCTTCCGCCTGTTTGCCGGCCGCCGGGTCGGCCGGTGTGAACGGAGTACTGCAGTTTGCCGCAATGTCCGGTTTTGTCAGGATGTTTGTCGTCGTGTGCAGGTCGCATTGCGAATGGCGGCAGACCAGCTCGCGGTCCTTGGTGAAGGTGACGTCGCACTCAATGATACCTGCACCCATGCGGGCAGCCGCGCGATAGGACTGTTCGGTATGTTCGGGAAACTGCAATGGCGCGCCGCGATGGGCGATGGAAAAATCGGTTTTGAAGAACGGTCCGCTTTCGCATTTTATCATTGCCTCTTTGAGCGCACCGTCATCAAGCCGATCGAGCAAGTAAAAGGGCCTTGGACCGAGATGTGCGGGCGCCTCGGATGTCTGTGCGGCGGCATGGCTGGCGCACAAAAAAACACTGGCAGCGGCAAGGCTTGCAAAATTTGCAGACGATCTCATGGAAGCTCCACTCGGGTTGCATCCGGCATTGCGGACATTGTCGCTATTCAATCAGCGCATTCAAAAAGGTGCAATGAGACGGTTCGATAAAGCGCCGGTCAGCGCTTCCATTCAACCGAATACAGATCGTGCCTGCGATCGCCCAGATTGCGAACGGATCCTTCCTGCCTGGCCCAATCGAGCGCGGCAAGGTCCAAATCGGCATAGATGATCATTTCAGCGTTTTCACTCGCTTCTGCGGCGATACCGTCGCGTGCAAATGGCAGGTCGGACGGTGTCAGCACGGCCGAGCGCGCAAAATTGCAGAACTGTTGGGGCAGGTTGTGAAAATCGCCGGTAATGCCGGACGTGACGACATAGCACTGGTTTTCAACGGTGCGCGCGTGGCAACAATAGCGCACGCGCAAATGGCCATGCGACGTGTCCGTGCAGTAGGGTACGAAAAGAACACGAGCGCCCTGATCGATCAGGCGGCGAGACATTTCCGGAAACTCGCTGTCATAACAGATCATGACACCGACAAGCCCGCAATCGGTTTGAACGACATCCGCATTGTCGCCGCCGACAACATTCCAGGCGCTGTCTTCGGTCGGCGTCGGATGAAGTTTGTCTCGGGCATGCATGCTGCCGTCCCTGAGAGCCACATAGGACGTGTTGCGTGCGACGCCGTCCGCATCGATCCTCAAATGCGAGCCGCCGACGATGTTGATGCGGCACGATTGTGCCAGCGATGTCATACGGTCGACAAATTCATCTGTGTGTTCGTGTGATCGTGCGGAGACTTCCTTCGGCTCCATCGGTGTTTCCGGCGAGAGCAGGCAAAGCGTGAAGAGTTCCGGAAAGACGACAAAATCGGAACCGTAGTCTGAGGCAGCCCGTACCCAGTACTCGATGCGGTCGAAAAATTGCGCTTTGTCCGTGAGCTTTCCGGCCTGCCACTGAACGGACGCGACGCGGATTTTCTCATTGCTGCCCATCATATCCGTCGCTCCTGCAATTGCAGTCTGCCCTCACATTTTGTCGATGACTTCAGGATCGCCTGCATCCGTGCCGCCCGCATCCCATTCGGCAATGATCGTAGGCACGATTTTCTCGGGGTCCGCGACCACCAGAGGACGGGCCAGGTGTGCCGAATGCAGGAAACCGGTCGTTCCCATATGATTGAGCAACTCAAGCAAGGGATCCCAAAATCCGGAGATATTGGCAAGAACCATGGGTCGGCGATGACGGCCAAGCTGTGACCATGTCATGATCTCAATGATTTCTTCCAGCGTTCCAATGCCGCCCGGCATGGCCACAAATGCACCGGATTTTTCGAACATTGCGTGCTTGCGCTCATGCATGTCACCGGTGACGACGAGTTCGTCAAAGGACAGGCGGTTCGCGTTTGCGGCCTCCCGGCTTTGCAGGAAGTCGGGAATGATACCGGTCACCAGACCGTTGCCTGCAATGGCGGCTTCGGCGACGGCGCCCATGAGGCCGCTGGTGCCGCCGCCATAGACCGTTCTCAACCCATGGCTGGCGATGGAATTCCCCAGCGCGCGCGCGGCATGCTGGAATTTTGGATCGTTCCCCGACTGCGACCCGCAATAGACGCAAATTGACCGATTCTGTGACATGTACCCGAACAAACATGGCCGGCCCGAACTGGTCAAGCAATTCTCGCGGCGGCATATCTGATGCATTTTTGCCAACAATGAAACACTTCTGGAGGATCTGTCCGCTGAAATGGGTGCTAGTGCTTGTTTGGGGCAGGCAAAAGTTCTAATTTGGCCCGGATTTCAGGGGATCGGTTGCGTATTTCGCGAGTGCGGCCGGAAAAGTGATGCTGGGGGCGGATCAAATGTATCCGCGCACGTGCGGCACGTTGGATGCTGCTTCGACTGGAGCGTAACATGAAGAACAATAAAAACCTGGCATGGGCACTTGTCGGCTTGCTAATCCTTATTGTCGTGGGCGGCTATTTCTATAGTGCCGATCCGCTTGGCTGGCGGGGCACGTCCGACGTCGAAAAGCAAGAGAGTGCAGAGGCGAAACCGGAAGGCACCAGTACAGGAAAATCCGAAGGTTCTTCTTCAGACGCCACAGCCGGTGCCATGGCCGACGAATCCAAAACCGTCACGGCTGGCGGAGATTCTGACAGCGGCGGTGAACCTGCAAAAGAAGCCACTGCCCAATTGTCAGTGCCCACATTCGACCTGGTTCGGGTAGAGCCCGACGGATCGACGCTTATTGCAGGACAAGCGGCGCCGGGAACCGCGGTTGAAGTGGTCGCCAACGGCAAGGTCATTGCCACGGTGAAGGCGGGGACATCAGGCGACTTTGCGGCAGTTGTCGATGACCGCCTGGCTCCCGGAGACCATGAAATTGTGCTTCGTTCCACCGGCGAGGGTAATGCCAGCACGCAATCCGAAGAGGTCGCCACCATCAGCGTTCCTGAAAGCGATCCCAGCGAGCTCCTCGTCATGGTCACCAAACCTGGCGAGGCAAGCCGCATTCTGACCAAGCCTGAAGCTGCAGACAGCAAGGTTGCCAAGCAAGCCACTGAGGTTGCCGAAGTGGCGGCGGCCGATGAGGCCGAAGAAAAACTGGCTGCCGAGGAAAAAGCCGAGGAGGCCGCGACGACCGAAATAGCGGCTGAAAAGCAATCCAGCGACACGGACACCAAAGTTGCTGCTGCTGCCGAGAGCGAACCGGCAAAAGAGATGGCCGAAGAAAAGACCGAAACCAAAGTTGCCGTGACCGATCAGGCTTCCGGCACCACGTCCGGCGAAACGGTCAAGACCGAGCCGGAACCGGCCGCAGAAGCAAAGCCGGAAATGGCCAAGGAAGAACCTGAAACGGTCAAGTCCGAGCCGGAAACCGTCAAAAGCCCAGAAGAGACTGCCAAATCCGAGGCAGTCGTCGCTGCCGAGCCCACACTGCGCATCGATGCCGTCGAGATTGAGAACGGCAGAGTGTTTATCGCCGGTTCGGCAACCCCCGGCGGCGCAGTGCGGGTCTATGCTGACGGGCAAGCAGTCGGATCAAGTGATGTGAGCGATTCCGGCCGGTTCCTCGTCGAGGCGCAAAAGGATATTGCGGTTGGCGACCATACGATCAGCGCGGATCTTGTCATGCAGGCGGACGCAGCCCCGGTGATGCGTGTTGCGGTGCCGTTTACCCGGCCGGAAGGTGAGATGGTAGCGGCAGTTGCCGCTCCTGCGACGGATTCATCGGCGACATCCGATACTGCGGCGGTTGAAACCGGCAAAAAGAGTGAAAAACCGGCCGCTGAAACATCTGCCACAAACGAGACTGCAGCGGAGAAAACTGAAGTGGCTGCTGCAGATACCAAGTCTGAATCAACCGCTGCGTCAGAACAGACCTCCGCAAAGGCCGAAGAAAAGTCATCGCAGATGGCAGCCGCCGAAACACCGGAAAAGAAGGGCACCGGCGCCAAGGAGGGCTCTGCAAACGAAGCGGCGGCGTCGGCTTCCGACACCCAGACCCAAGTTGCAAGTGCCGACACTCAATCGGACGATACCAACACGGTCGTTCAGCCGGCGCTGGAGCCGCGTGACGGTTCGGTGATAATTCGGCGGGGCGATACGCTTTGGCAGATTTCGCGCCGTGTCTACGGTCGTGGCGTGCGTTACACAACGATCTATCTCGCCAATGAGGACCAGATTAAAAATCCGGACATGATCGAACCGGGTCAGATTTTTATGGTCCCCGACGAGCCGCTGGAAAACGCCGAGGAACTGCATCGCGATCGCATCCGGGGCCGGTAAGTACCGAAGCTTTTATCGCTTGACGGCAAAAGTCTAAAACCTATCTAAGGTGAATGCGGCGATCACCGATTATCGCCGCATTTTTCTGTCGGTATCCCGTATTGATTGACCGGCTACGGGGGATATCGGTAATTCCAAAAAGGCATTTTCTTGTCCGATCAGAAGAAGACCATTTCAGCCGACACCGGCAATCCGCTGCATACGCTGAGCAATTTGTGGCCGTATATGTGGCCGGTAGACCGCACCGATCTCAAGCGCCGGGTCATCTGGGCTGCATCATTCCTGCTGCTTGCCAAGATTGCCCAGGTCGTGGTGCCTTACTTCTTTAAATGGGCAACCGACGCTCTCAACGGCAATCAAGACGGGCTGCAATTCCTGCCGGCGGTGCTGATTGCGCCGATAATGCTGGTGCTTGCCTATAATCTGGCACGGGTCATCCAGCTTGGGTTCAACCAGTTGCGCGATGCGCTTTTTGCCAAGGTGGGCCAGCACGCCGTCCACCAGCTTGCATACAAAACCTTCGTACACATGCACCGGCTGTCACTTCGCTTCCATCTGGAGCGCCGCACGGGCGGTCTGTCCCGCATTATCGAGCGCGGGGTGAAGGGCATTGAGTCGATCGTCCGCTTCACCATTCTCAATACGCTGCCGACCCTGATCGAGTTCGGCCTGGTCGCCGTCATATTCGGTTTTGCCTATGGCTGGTCCTATGTCGGTGTGACGGCCATCGTCATATGGCTCTACATCTGGTTCACCATTCGCGCCAGTGACTGGCGCATCTCCATCCGGCGCGACATGAATGAATCGGACACCGATGCCAACTCCAAGGCGATCGACTCGCTGCTGAATTTTGAAACGGTCAAGTATTTCGGCAATGAAGAGATGGAAGCCAACCGTTACGACCGTTCGATGGAACGCTACGAACATGCGGCGACACGCATATGGACATCGCTCGGCTGGCTTAATCTGGGACAGGGTCTGATCTTCGGATCCGGCATGGCGGTCATGATGGTGATGTCGGCCATGGCAGTCCAGCGGGGTGAACAGACGATCGGTGACTTCGTTTTCATCAATGCCATGCTCATGCAGCTTTCCATTCCGCTCAATTTTATCGGATTTGTCTATCGCGAGATCCGCCAGGGTTTGACAGATATCGAGCACATGTTCGATCTGCTTGATGTGCGCGAGGAAGTGCTGGACAAGCCGGATGCCGTTGCGCTTGAAAAGAAATCCGGCGCCATCCGCTTTGACGACGTTCATTTCCGCTATGACGAAGACAGGCCGATCCTGAAAGGTATCAGCTTCGAGGTGCCGCACGGAAAGACCGTTGCAGTTGTCGGCCCGTCGGGTGCGGGAAAATCGACGCTCTCGCGGCTGCTTTTCCGTTTTTATGACGTGCAGGAGGGCGCCATAACCATCAACGACCAGGATGTGCGCGACGTGACGCAAAAATCCCTGCGTGATGCGATCGGCATGGTCCCTCAGGACACGGTGCTTTTCAACGATACCCTTGCCTACAACATCCATTACGGGCGTATCGATGCGAGCAGCGAAGACGTGATGCTGGCCGCAGATATGGCGCAGATCGGCGACTTCATCAAATCGCTGCCCCAGGGACTGGACACAATGGTCGGCGAGCGCGGACTAAAGCTTTCAGGCGGTGAAAAACAGCGTGTTGCGATCGCTCGTACAATTCTCAAGGCGCCGCCGATCCTTATCCTCGACGAGGCGACCTCTGCCCTTGATACGGCTACCGAACAGGAAATCCAAACCGCTCTGAACTTCGTCAGCCGAGGGCGTACGACACTGGTGATCGCCCACCGTCTATCCACAGTCATCGCAGCCGACGAAATCATCGTTCTGCAAGACGGTGTGATCGCGGAGCGCGGCACCCATCAGCAGCTGCTGGCGCACGAAGGGCTTTACCTCGATATGTGGAACCGTCAGCGCGAAGCGCGGGAAACCGAGGAAAAACTCAAGGATTTCCGCGAACACGACGAGTTGGGTGTTATCGTGCGAAAACGCCCCTACGACTAGCCTTTATCCCTTTTGGCCTGTCGTCATGATTGCCATGCGGTAATCATAGGGCCAATCAGCTGTTCATGTCCGGCGACAACCCGTTTATATAGACGCTGCAACGTTTGCCCTCCGCCTGCACCGATCCAGGTGAAGCGGCCTGCCAATGGAGAAAATAGATGAGCCTGCAAGACACGATTTCCAACACATTGGTGCCGGTGCACAAGGAGGGCTACAAGTTCATTTTGGCCTTTCTTGCGGTATCTTTGGTGCTGGGTTGGATCTGGGATCCGCTGTTTTGGATCGGCCTTGTGCTGACCGCATGGTGCGCTTATTTTTTCCGCGATCCGGAACGTTTCACACCGCTTGACGACGATATGGTCATAAGCCCTGCGGACGGGCGTGTATCTTCCATTGTGCAGGTCAGGCCGCCTGAGGAACTTGGTCTCGGCGATGATGAGATGCTGCGCATCTCGGTGTTTATGAATGTCTTCAATTGCCATGTGAACCGCGCACCGATGAGCGGCTCAGTGCGTGACATCGTCTACAAGCCCGGGTCATTCCTCAATGCCGAACTCGACAAGGCCAGCGAGGAGAATGAGCGCAATGGCCTGGTGATCGACACGGTAAAGGGCCCGATCGGCGTCGTACAGATTGCAGGACTTGTTGCCCGCCGGATTGTCTGCTGGACGAAATCCGACGACCATCTCGATGCCGGCGAGCGTTTCGGGTTGATCCGCTTCGGATCGCGCCTCGATGTCTTTCTGCCACAGGGCGCCACACCGCGCGTGTCTGTGGGACAGACAGCCATCGCCGGCGAGACGGCGCTGGCTGAATTTGGCGCCGGTAAGGGCAAAACTGTCTCCAGGAAAGCGTAGGTCTTTATGGACACTGGATTTTCACCATTCGATCCCAACGGCTTCGAGAACGAGGGCGATGAAAGCAGAGGACCGCGCCTGCGGGATATTTCATTCCGCATGATGGTCCCCAACATCATCACCGCACTGGCGATATGCGCTGGTCTGACCGGCATCAGGCTGGCCTTCGAACAGCGCTTCGAACTGGCGGTCGCAATGGTATTGCTCGCCGCTTTTCTGGATGCAATCGACGGGCGCGTAGCCCGGTTGCTCAAATCAACCACAAAATTCGGCGCGCAGATGGATTCGCTCGCCGATATTGTCAATTTTGGTGTCGCTCCGGCGCTGGTGGTCTACGCCTATCTGCTCGAACAGGTGAAATCCTTCGGTTGGATCGCGGCGATGATCTACGCGATTGCTGCGGGTCTCCGTCTGGCGCGGTTCAATGTCATGGAAGAGGACGGTGTCAAAGCTAGCTGGCAGGCTGACTACTTTGTCGGCATTCCGGCGCCTGGCGGGGCGATGATGGTGCTGCTTCCGGTCTACATCGGCTTTCTCGGCGTCGAGCCGGGTCCCGTATTTGCCTATCTTGCCTCGGCCTATACGCTGCTGATCGCCTTTCTGCTGGTCAGCCGCGTTCCTGTCTATTCCGGCAAAACGCTGGGTCAGCGCGTCCGTCGAGATCTTGTTTTCCCGCTCATGCTGGTGATCGTTCTTTATGTCGCGCTATTGATGACCTTTACATGGGAAACCATGACCGCGACCACTGTGCTTTATCTTGTTTCGTTACCGTTTGGTGCGCGGGCATGGCGCAAGCGCTATGGCACGCAACGGGGCGTACAACAGGATGCCAAATAGCAAACCTGTGTGTCCGGATCCGTTTGAAATGCAGGTATTCAGCGACCGTTGAAATCGATGACGTCCAGCGTCTGCCGCCAGATATCGTGACGGTTGCCGACATCGTCCGTCGTACTGGCGAGGTGAACGAGCTGTTTGCCCCCGGCAATCGCCGCGGCAATGGAAAACGTGGAATATTTGGTCATCTGCACGATGCGTTTACATCTTGAGAGTGCAAAAAAAACGACCAGCGCACCAAAGCCGGGCTGAGGGTTGGTCCGGCCGTCGAAATCGGCAACCGCGACATCACCCCCACGTTGCCGGATTTGCTCAACCAGGCTGGCCCTGTAGCGTAGGTCGTCCGAGCACAGGAAAAGCCGTTCGCCGTTTGCAATACAGTGTTCAATATATTTCAGGCCCGCGGCCTCGGTTGAGCGCCAGCTGTCGGCGGTCATCTCGTACGCGTTTTCCTCATGCGAGATTTTGTCCATCAGGCGCACATGTACACCGACACGACTGCTGATATCGGCCGGTATCTTGGTGGCAACGCTGGCAGCTGGCAATGTACCCCGTGCAGCCTTTTTGTATGATGCCACAATTTGCTCAAGACCGGTGTCCGGGCTGAGATTGTAGAACTGCCGGTCTTCATAGAGTTTATCCGGGCTTGTGTTGCCCCAGTCATTGCACAGATGCAGGATTATCTGCCGTCCACCGCCCGGCAATTGGACAATACACTCATCAACGCTTTCGCTTTCGTGGTGATATTTCTTTACGGCCACATAACCCTTTGGCATCGAATGTGTGAAAACACAGTTGTTGAGCGAAAACAGGTCGGTCGCGTAGTTGCCGACAAAGCCCTGATATGTGTACCCCTTCTTCTCCCATACGACAGCCGTCGGCGCGTCCGGCTCGTGCAGATCGATAACCACCACATGGCCGCCCACAGGTCTACGAGCCTGTCACCGAATCCCGAAAGGCAGTTCAGATCGTGATAAAAGGCACAGTCCGGCGTATGGCCAGCAACGGCCTCATACCAGCGCCGCAACATTCCTGAGGGATTTTGAATCACTTTTTGTCACTGCGTTCGAAGGCTTTGCGTTTTCGGTCCAGGTACCGGCCGTAGGCCTCCTGTTTCTTTCGAACGGCCCACAGGGCCAGTTTGGAACCGCCTCTGCCCTGGTGGTTCATGTCAATGCATTCGAGGTCCGGATTGAAATACATGGCGAACTCTCCGACCGCCGACGTGCATTTCAACAGATAATCGCATTTGGACAGCAGCAGGCAGTCAATCAGCACGTCTTCTCCTTTGCGGTATCCTTTGCCGTCCTCCAGCTCAAACGGATTGCGTTTACCGCGCGTTCGTATCGCCTCATAACTCAAAACACGATCACCATATCTGCGTTTCAGGCGATCTATAAACTGCTCCTGATCGGAGGCGGCGAAAATCTTGCAGGATCCGTGCGCGTCGATATAGGCGTGTCCGTCGTCATGGATAGTTGGACCAAAAGCCTTTTGAGTTAAGGGAGACATTGGCTCATCTGGTTTGTCATATTATGCGGCGGATTTGCGGTATTGCAAACGCCGGTTTTCGATTGTCTTTCGTTTGATCTTTTCCCTTTCCAATAAGATGGT
>JAAEOH010000171.1 GCA_024244645.1 Hyphomicrobiales bacterium | reverse complement strand
GGACTTGGTTTGTGGAAACCATCAGGGCCAGCGGCCACGTGCGCCGCACAAAAAGGCCGGACACAAGACCGCATCTGACAAACTCCCGATCATATCAAAAAAGTCTTGCCAAGCAGGAGCCATCCACACAGGACAAAGCTGCCATTGGGTGAATGTGCCTTATTCTACCGCGCATGTTTTCTATTGATTGACTACAAGACCGCAAGGAAGTTGATGACCAACAATTTGGATCCGATAAGAACTAGCCTTGTAGATTCACAAATCTGGCACGAGACCCCAGTTTGGAAATGTGTTGTTGAACGCGCTGGTGGTGGATTGCGCGCAGTGGGCTTTGATCGAAACAGCGAAGACCTGTTGGTGATCTCGGCAAATGGACAATCCGTTGTGGATAGTTCGACCGGTGCCAGCATGTTCAGAAACAGGGAGTCGGATGGGTACGACGCTGATCAACTCAAGGGATCACGTCTTGATCGTCCTCAAGATACCGCCTTTGACGTAGCCGGGATCGATGGAGGCGCCTTAAGAACATGCACCCATGATGGATGGCACGCACAGGCATTTCAACTCGCTTGGCCAGAGGCGCACTACGTCCTTCACCCGCCAGGCGCATCTATCTACAACCTAAGGTCCCATATGCAACAATATCAAAAGGACGCCATCTATTTCCTGTTGGCAAGGGAGATCGGCGACGTGTGGGCATATGGGTTCTCTTGGTCCGGTCGCACTCTTGTTCTTGCTACGAATTCGGACATTAAGATCTGGCAGAGACAGATATGAATAGTCCGCTCAAGGCTCAAAGCAGACGGATGGTTCGATAAAAACCGCCGTCACCCTATCGCCCGAAAACGAGTTTGGCGTAACCGGTATAGGAAAATATTGTTGCAGCGGCCGAACCTATGGTCAGCGCAAAAACCGGCCTCAGCTCCGGAACAAACACAAGCAATCCGGAATATATAAGATAATTCAACAAGCTGGAGGCAATGCCCACGCCACCATAGCGCATGCCTTCAACCGCGGCGTGGCGGGTGCTCTTGCCGAACGTGAAATTGCGATTGAGCAGCCACGTAACCTGCAGTGCCGCGGCTATGGCGATCAGGCGTGCCGTAAACGGGTCAAGCGCCGTAAAGCGCAGCAAACCCATCAAAAGTCCGGCATCTGTCACAAATCCAATTCCGCCGACAACGACGAAACTCAACAGACGTTTTTTCATGCAGCGATTGATTTCCTTGCCTTGCCGCGGGACCGGCGCTGTACATCTCCAATGACGCGCGGCTGGCTGCGCGTCGTCGGTAGACCCATATACAGCATCCTTTTGTGTTCTGCACGGCTTCGGGCCAAAGAATCCAAAATAACACCCGAGACAAAAAACAGCATGGAAATCATCAGCAGCGCAATGGCCGCTATCCAGGTCGGAATCTTGCTGACAAGGCCGGTGTCGAAATATTCGACCAACACAGGTGCCATGAAAGCGATGCTGGCAAGCAGAAACGCCCCGCTGATGGCAGAAAAGAACAGGAAGGGGCGCGTCTCTTTGACCAAAAGCATCAGCGTCCAGAGGATTTTCAGCCCGTCCTTGTAGGTCGAAAGCTTGCTGCTCGAGCCCTCGGGTCGGCGGCCATAGTCGAGGGCGAGTTCGGAAACCGGCATGCGTAACATTGACGCATGCACGGACATTTCCGTCTCGATTTCGAATCCGCCCGACAGTGCAGGAAAACTCTTGGCGAAACGCTGGTTGAATACCCGGTACCCGGAAAATATGTCGGTAAAGTCCTTGCCGAACAAGGTCATGTAAATGCCGTTGAACAGCTTGTTGCCAAATGCATGCCCCGCGCGCCCGGCATCGTCCGTGACACCGCGCCGCGTGCCGACCACCATGTCGCTGCGCTCGGTCACCAGCGTGCGCACCAGGTCGGGTGCATCTTCGGGCGCATAGGTTCCGTCACCATCGGCCATGACATAAATGTCAGCTTCGATGTCGGCAAACATCCGGCGCACCACATGGCCTTTGCCCTGCCTCGGTTCGCGCACAACCGTTGCGCCGGCTTTTGCCGCCAGTATGGCCGTCCGGTCTCTGGAATTGTTGTCATAGACAAACACCTGCGCCTGCGGCAGCTCACGCCGGAATCCGGCGACAACGTCGGCAATCGTTGCCTCTTCATTGTAGCAGGGCAACAGGACTGCGATCTCAAGATCGTCGAATATCGGGTCAGGCATCATGTCCTCATAGGGTCGCGCACAAAAAACAGCTCTTCGCGTCCCTTTACTATTTCTTGGGAAGGTTAAGGCTAGGTTGCTTCCGGCGATTTAATCGAACGAACATTGCGCGGGGAGTATCAGTTTTGACGAATTCGCAAGTGGTTGCCGCCAATACGGCCGGCGAACATGAAGCAGCGAAATTGGCGCTGCCGGTGTTGATAGCCTCTTTGGCCGCCGCCTTTTTTTTGATTGGAATGCATCTGGTTCATGGGACCGACTATGTCGGCGCCGACAATGACGATGTCATGCGTCTGGTGCAGATTCGCGATCTGATGGCAGGGCAGGGCTGGTTCGATCTGACCCAATATCGGCTTGGCCTGGATAACGGAACGCAAATGCACTGGTCGCGCCTCATTGACGTGCCGATTGCGCTGCTGATCGGTTTGTTTTCCCTTTTTGGGAATGTCGGACAGGCTGAGGCAGCGGCCCTTTTTGTCTGGCCGCTTCTTCTTCTTGTGCCCTTGTTTGTCGGCATAGCCGCCGCCGGCCGCAACCTCGGCGACCGGTCGGGTATGCTTGTTGCCCTGTTTTTGGGCGTGTTTTTTGTCATTGTTCATAATCGGTTCAAACCAGGGGCCATAGACCATCACAACGTTCAGCTGGTGCTGGTCATCCTGATGATGGCCGGCATTACCGATCCGCGTCTCAGTCGGGCCTGGTGCATCACGGCCGGTATTTCCGCCGCATTGGCCATCGCCATCGGCGCTGAAACAATACCTGTTGTGATTGTTGTCTGCGCCACGATTGCCGTTTTGTGGGCCATCAAGGGCAGGCCGGCCCGGCGCGGCGCACGCTATTTTGGAATTTCCTTCACTGCGGCACTCGCAGCGTGCTTTTTCCCGCTTACGTCACCCTCCGCCTATGGCCTGCTTGCCTGTGATGCGTTTACAGGCGGTTTCTATCTGTTGGGTACGGCCGGCGGTGTCATGCTGTTCTTCGTAACCGCGTGGTTCAGTGACAAAACCCGCCTGTTCCGGTTTTCAGCGCTTGCATGCGGTGGAGCGATTATCGGAGTTGCCGCCGTCCTGATCGTCCCGGGTTGCCTGCAAAGTCCCCTGGCCGACCTTGATCCGCTGCTGCGGACCATGTGGCTCGACCGTGTGACCGAGGCCCGTTCCGTTGTCAGCCAGGTAAAATACGGCCCCGAAGATCTCGCCGGTTTCTATGCGGTTCCGCTGATTGCGCTCGGCGTGTGCTTCTGGCAGGCCTGGCGCGGTGAAAGGTGCTGGCAGAACCTGGTATTCGCCGCGGCAATCGCGGTGGCTTTCACCATCTCGCTGGTCCAGGTGCGTGGATCGGTGTTTGCAAATCTCATGGCCATCGTTCCGTTGGCCGCAATCATTGCCGAAAAACAGGTGGCTTACCGCAAATCCAACCGCCTGGGCGCGGCGGCGCTGCAATATGCCTGCCTGGCTTTGATCTCGATTCAGTTCGTCTGGGCTGTTGCTGGCATGCTGGCCGTTGATGGTGTCGACGGGGTCAAAACGCACTCGACTGTGGCCGAGGAAAATACCGAAGACTGCGCCGATCCAAAAAATCTGCGGTCACTTGCTGCACAGCCCAAGGGTGTTGTTTCCGCGGTGTCCAATCTGGGGTCGGATATATTGCGCTATACGCATCACCGTGTTTTGTCGGCGCCCTATCACCGAAACCAGAGCGGCATGCTGACGCAATTGCATATTGCCATGGAAAGTGAAGTCGATGCGGCGGCCCTCATTCGCGAATCCGGGGTCACGCTCGTGGCGTTTTGCCCCACCGATCCCGAGGCCAGGCGCATAGCGCAGGAGCATCCGGACGGATTGTACGCGTTGCTCGGCAGTGGCCGGGTACCGGATTTTCTGTTGCCGGTTGATGACACACGGGACAATCCGATCCGGCTGTTTCGTGTCGTCCAATAGAGATTGCGTCCGTTTTGGCGTAATATATATCAAATAGAGTTGGCTTGCTGGGGGCCGCAAATCATGACCGTTCGCGTATCGTTTGCCAAACGACTTGTCAGTATTGCATCGGCACTATTGATCATTTTGGCCACCGGCCATGCCTTCGCTAAAGATGGTGTGCCGGCGAAAAAGCTGTTCGGCGGCAAGGCATTGCCCGCTGATATGCCCGCTCAGGCCTATGGCTTTTATTCAAAAGGTTGTCTTTCCGGCGGAATGGCAATTGCCACCGACGGACCCTATTGGCAGGCGATGCGCCTTTCGCGTAACCGGCGCTGGGGTCATCCCCAGCTCATCAACACGATCGAGAAACTGGCGCGGCAGTCCGCCCAGTATGATGGTTGGCCCGGACTTCTCGTCGGTGATATTTCACAGCCGCGCGGCGGGCCGATGCTGACCGGACACGCCTCGCATCAGATCGGGCTCGACGCTGATATCTGGCTGACGCCGATGCCCAACCGGCGTTTTACCTACGCAGAGCGTGAATCGACCAGCGCCATCTCGGTGCTCAAGGCAAAATCCGTCGTTACCGACCCCAATATCTGGACACAAGCTCATGGTCGCCTGATCATGCGCGCAGTGAGCTATCCGGAGGTGCAGCGTGTATTGGTCCATCCGGGCATCAAGAAAAAGCTGTGCGAGACCTGGAAGGGGGATCGATCGAAACTCAACAAGGTGAGACCCTATTACGGGCATCACTATCATATGCATGTGCGGCTGCGCTGTCCGAAGGGTTCGGGAAACTGCCGGACGCAGAACG
This sequence comes from Hyphomicrobiales bacterium, assembly GCA_024244645.1. Classification (GTDB taxonomy): domain Bacteria; phylum Pseudomonadota; class Alphaproteobacteria; order Rhizobiales; family Rhizobiaceae; genus Hoeflea_A. Next base: position 12,550 of record JAAEOH010000171.1, on the reverse strand, counting down.
CTGTACCGGCGGATTCTGGCTGCGGCGCGGCGCTTGACTGGTGGTTCGACGTTGCGCTGAAACCCAAGAAGCCATCCAAAAAATCGAAAAAGACCAGCAAGCCGAAAAAGAAGCGGCAAATCATGCTTGGCGATTTGCCATCCGCCTGTGCCGTAGTGCTCAAATCGGCGGACCCTGTGTCCGAAGAGGCGGTCACTTTCCGATCGGCAACGACAGCGCGCACCGCATTTGCGCCTTTGAAACCGGTGAATTCGCCGTTTTCCATGCCGGCACTGGTGCCGATCCCCAAACCGCGCCCGTTTCTACAATAAGACGGCAACAATTCCGATTTAATGCGACCGTCATGTAAAAATCACGTCCGCTGCTTTCAATTGCTGTCGCAATTTTCTATAGGATGAAATCAAATCGATTTAATGCAGCAAATTATAGCCTTGGCAGTCGCTTTGCGGCAGATACGGCCGAGAGTGCTCAGAGCGCAAATTTCGGAGACTGACGAAACATGCCCAACATCATGGACCAGGAGGCAACAATCCATTTCCCGATCCTCATCGGGGACATTGGCGGCACGAACGCCCGCTTCGCCATTCTGGTGGACGCCTATGCCCAGCCCAAGGAGTTTCCGATCCTTGCCACGGCTGATTTTGCGACCATCGAGGAGGCAATTCAGGTCAGCGTACTTGACAAAACGTCGGTGCAGCCCAGATCGGCGATATTTGCAATTGCCGGCCCGGTTGACGGCGACGAGACGCAGCTGACGAACTGTCCCTGGGTCGTTCGTCCCAAACAGATGATCAAGGATTTCTTTCTCGACGACGTCATCGTTCTGAACGATTTCGAAGCCCAGGCCCTGGCAGCGGCGTCCCTTGAAGAAGAGCATCTCCACAGCATCGGCGGCGGTTCGATCGAGTCCAACACATCGCGTGTTGTGCTCGGTCCCGGAACCGGCCTTGGTGTCGCCGGGCTGGTCTATTCAAATCACTGCTGGATACCGGTTCCGGGAGAAGGTGGACACATAGATCTTGGTCCACGAACGGATCGTGAGTTTGCTGTATTTCCCCACATTGAGCGCATTGAAGGCCGGGTATCGGCTGAACAGATCCTGTGCGGCAGCGGAATGGTCAACCTCTATCAGGCTATCTGCAAAGCGGATGTGCGCACGCCCTCCTATTCCGCTCCGCATCAAATCACCGCAACCGGACTTGGCGGCACCGATGAAGTGGCTGCGGAAACACTCTCGATCTTTGCCACTTTATTGGGCCGTGTCGCAGGCGATATCGCGCTGGTGTTCATGGCCCGCGGCGGCGTTTTTCTTTCCGGCGGCATTGCCCAGAAAATCATTCCGGTTCTGGAAAGCCCGGAGTTTCGGGCCGGTTTTGAGGACAAGGCGCCACACACGGCTCTGCTTAAGTCGATTTCCACATGTGTCATCACCCATCCTCTGGCGGCGCTTTTTGGACTTGCTTCGTTCGCGCGAACCCCGGTTCGTTTTTGTGTAGCAACCGAAGGACGTCGCTGGAAGGCATAGGCAAAGCGTTACGAAGCGTATATAGAGCCGCTGTTGGCATCAAATCAGGACTTCACCGCACGTGGCGAAATCAGACCAAACGCGGATTGACCCGAATACGCTCATAAGCATGCTGCGGCGTATCGTCTCCGAAAACGGGCGCGATTACATCGGCACCTATGCATTCGCAATTGCCTGTCTGGTTGCGATATCGCTATCGACCGCGTTCATGGCGTGGATCTTGAAAGACATTGTAGATGAAGCGTTTGCAAAACAGCGCGCGGATGTCATCTGGTGGATAACCGGCGGCATTTTTGTGGCCTTTGTCGTGCGGGGGCTGGCGGGCTACGGACAAGCGGTTGCGCTGGCAAAAATCGGCAACAACATTGTTGCACGCTACCAGCGCCGCCTGTTTTCCCACCTGATGGATCTGGGCGTGGGCTATCTGGGCGAAACGCGATCCGCGCAGCTCGCCGCCAGAATTGGTCAAAATGCGGGTGGTATCAGCGGCGTTCTCAATCTCACCGTCACTTCGCTGGCCAAGGATCTTCTGACCCTTGTCGCGCTCGTGGGTGTCATGTTCTATCAGGATGCTTTTCTGACCGCGATTGTTTTCCTCCTGGGCCCGCCGGTTGTTCTGGCCCTGCGCTATATTTCCAAGCGCCTGCGCAGCGTCACTCGCGAAGCGGTCCTGGTAAACAGCCGTGTATACGGCGTCATGCAGGAAACGATGCAGGGCATTGCCATCGTCAAAGCCTTCACGATGGAAGACCCGCTGCGCGACAAAGTGAACAATCTCGTTTCGGAGGCGGAGGCCCGCTCGAACCGGATCGTACAACTGACCGAACGCACCGGTCCGCTGACCGATTCCATGGCTGGTCTGGCCGTTGCCGGCATCCTTGCCTATGCAGTATTGCAGACCGTTCACTCGAATGAATTACCCGGTTCTCTGGTCTCGTTCATTGGCGCCCTGTTGTTTGCCTATGATCCGGCCCGCAGATTGGCACGGCTGCAGGTCAATATGGAACGCGCTATCGTCAATGCCAGGATGATCTACGAGATCCTCGACATTGAGCCGCATCAGCCCGACGTTCCGGGGGCAAAAGATCTGCAGATATCAAATGCGGCCATCACATTTAAGGATGTCAGTTTCGGGTATGCCGAGACAAGTCCGGTTTTGCACAAGGTCAGCTTTGCTGCCGAAGGCGGCAAAACAACAGCGCTGGTTGGACCTTCGGGCGCGGGAAAGACAACAATTATCAATCTTCTGCCACGGTTTTACGATCTCGACAGCGGTCGCATCCTGATCGACGGGCAGGACATTGCCGGTGTCACCAAGATCTCGCTGCGCAATGCGATTGCCTATGTTTCGCAACACCCCTATCTGTTTGAAGGCAGCATTCGGGACAATATCCGCTACGGCCGGCCGGACGCCTCGGACGCTGATGTCGAAAAGGCTGCAAAACTCGCCTATGCCCATGAATTCATTCTCGAACAGCCCGAGCGCTACGACACGCCGGTCGGTGAGGGTGGTTCAACCCTTTCGGGAGGCCAGCGCCAGAGGCTTTCCATTGCCAGGGCACTGATCCGCAACGCGCCGATCCTGCTTCTCGATGAAGCCACGTCTGCGCTTGACACAGAATCCGAAGTGCTGGTGCAAAAAGCGTTGGATGAAGCCATGTCTGGACGCACGGTGCTTGTCATAGCGCATCGGCTCTCGACTATTCACCGTGCCGACAGGATAGTCGTCATGGTCAGGGGCAAGGTCGCTGAGCAGGGCAATCACAGCGAACTTGCGGCCATCGAAGACGGAATCTACGCCAGGTTCCTGAAGCTGCAGGCGCTTGGAATTGACGGTGATGAGAACCTCGGAATGCAGTTGGCGGCTGCAAAACCGGAGAGTAATGATGAGTGACATGAAGCTGGTCGTCGTGGGTGCTGCCGGGCGCATGGGGCGGGCGTTGATTGAAGCGATTGCCGCGGTGGATGGCACCGTGCTTTCTGGGGCTGTCGAGCGTGAGGGAGCCGACGTTATCGGCGCTGACGCCGGCGAACTTGCCGGTATGGGCCCACTGGGCATTCCGGTCACCGATGATTCGCAAGTGGCGTTTGCTGAGGCGGACGGTGTCGTCGATTTCACCGCCCCGGCGGTTTCCGTCCGGTTCGCCGAACTTGCCGCCGCTGCGGGCATAGTGCATGTCATCGGCACGACCGGGATGCAAGCCGCACAGGAAGAAGCCATCCAGTCAGCCGCCGTGCGCACCGCGATCATCAAGTCGGGCAATATGAGCCTCGGCGTCAACCTGCTGAGTGTGCTGGTGCGTCAGGCCGCACGGGCGCTGGAGGCGACCGATTGGGATATTGAAGTGCTGGAAATGCACCACAAACACAAGGTCGATGCACCCTCGGGAACGGCGTTGCTGCTTGGCGAGGCCGCGGCACTGGGGCGCGATATAGCGCTTGATGAAAACAGTGTAAGGGTGCGCGACGGTATAACCGGTCCGCGCGAAAAGGGAAGCATTGGCTTTGCAACATTGCGTGGAGGGTCCGTAGTCGGCGAACACTCCGTAATCCTTGCCGGTGAAGGCGAACGTATCGAACTGACCCACCGCGCGCTCGACCGTTCCATATTCGCACGCGGTGCCGTAAAGGCGGCCCTATGGGGCAAGGGGAAAGACCCCGGCCTCTATTCCATGCTCGATGTCCTTGGCATATCCGAAGACTAATCAGTTCACCAGAAAGGCAGTCACCATGTCCGGAACCCTTGTGCTTGTGCGCCACGGCCAGAGCGAATGGAACCTCAAAAACCTTTTTACCGGTTGGAAAAACCCGGATCTGACCGAACAGGGACTGGCCGAAGCGATTGCCGGAGGCGCCGCCCTGAACGACTACGGAATAAAGTTCGATATCGCCTTCACGTCAGTGCTCGTTCGCGCCGAGCGCACATGCCAGATTATTCTTGAAAGTATTGGCCAGCCGGATCTCGAGACAATTCACGATCAGGCGCTCAATGAGCGTGATTACGGCGACCTTGCCGGTCTGAACAAGGACGATGCCCGCAAAAAATGGGGTGAGGAACAAGTGCATATCTGGCGCCGCTCTTACGATGTGCCGCCGCCCGGCGGAGAAAGCCTGAAAGACACCGGCGCGCGCGTTTGGCCCTATTACATGATGGAGATCCTGCCCCGTGTCCTTGCCGGCCAGAACGTCCTGGTTGCCGCGCATGGCAACTCGCTGCGTTCGCTCGTCATGGTGCTCGACGGCTTGTCCCGGGAAGAGATCACCGGCCTCAATCTGGCGACCGGGGTTCCGATGGTCTACAGGCTCAAGGCCGATTCGACCGTCGCTTCGAAAGAGGTGCTTGGAGACATGTCCAAGGCGCATTAGCCCATGGCAGATGTGATTGTCATTCGTCCCGCGACGATGGAGGAGATCGAAACGCTCAGTGCCATCTGCATGCGCTCGAAAGCCCATTGGGGCTATGACGAGGCGTTCATGCAAAGCAGCCGCGATGCATTGTCTGTCAAGCCCGAGCGGATCGAAGCCGGCGATGTGCTGGTCGCCGAACTGGATGGCACTCCGGCAGGGGTTGCCGCCATCGCGCCGGATGAAGACGGTTTCGAAATCGACCTGTTTTTTGTCGATCCGCCGGCCATGGGGCACGGTACTGGCGTACGGCTGTTTCAAGCTCTTACGGCGCATGCAAGGGCGCGCGGCATTGCGTCGCTGACCATCCTTTCCGATCCGAACGCCGCATCGTTTTACGAAAGAATGGGCGCCCGCCGCATTGGCTCGGCACCTTCGGATGCCATTCCGGGCCGCACACTGCCGCTATACGAAATTGACACCGGCGGCTGACAATCACGCCGCCAGATCGGCCACAATGGCATCGAGCACCATCATTCCTGCAGGCGTGCAGCGCAGCCTGGAGTTTCCGAGTCGCTCGATCAAACCATGGGAAATCAGGAAACTTTCCTTGTCTGCGTCGACAAACCGGCCCGATAGACCCTGCCAGCGGGCAAGATCCATGCCTTCGCGCAGGCGCAGACCCATCAGCATCAGCTCGTCGGCTTGGGCACCGGCATCCAAGCGCTCTTCGGTTTCCATGCCGTGCCCCAGCGATTCAACCTGCTGCAGCCACTGTTCGGGAATACGTTTGTTGATGGTGCCAATTTTCCCATTGCGCCCGCTCAACCGGCCATGCGCGCCGGCGCCGAGGCCGACATAGTCGCCATAGCGCCAATAGGTCAGATTGTGCCGGCTTTCAGCCCCGGGTGCCGCATGATTGGAGACTTCATAGGCGGGCAGGCCGGCCTTTCCGGTCAACGCCTGCGTCACCTCATAAAGATCGGCTGATAAATCGACATCCGGCACTTTCAGCTTGCCGGCCCGGTGCAGGCTGTAAAACGGCGTGCCCTGCTCGATTGTCAGCTGATAGAGGGACAGGTGGTCGGCCGCATGATCGATCGCCCGGTTGAGCTCCTGCTCCCAGCTTTCAACTGTCTGTCCTGGCCGCGCATAGATCAGGTCAAAGGAAAGGCGCGGGAAAGTATTGCGCGCCAGTTCGATTGCCGAAAGCGCTTCTGCAACCGTGTGGAGGCGTCCGAGGGTTTTCAGATCGCTATCATTGAGCGACTGCACGCCCAGCGAGACCCGGTTGACGCCGGCTGCCCGGTATCCCCTGAACCGCTCCGCCTCGACGCTGGTCGGATTGACTTCGAGGGTTATCTCGATGCCGCCGGGCATGTGCCAGGCGTTGCCGATAGCGCTGAGAATGCCGTCAACAGTGCGCGGTTCCATCAGCGAGGGTGTGCCGCCGCCGAAAAACACGCTTGTGACCTCTCTGGGGCCGCTCATCGCGCGCATTTGAGCGATTTCACGCTGAAAGGCTCCGACAATTCGCGTCTGGTCGACCGGCTCGCGGCGCACATGGCTGTTGAAGTCGCAATAGGGACATTTTGCCGCGCAGAACGGCCAGTGCACATAGATGCCGAAACCGGGATCCAGGGCGTCCTGTGCGGGTCTGCTCATGATTGCGGGCCCTCAAGGCATTGCTCAAAGAACATCTTGAACGCTCTGGCCCGATGCGACAGAGCCTGTTCCTGGCCGGGCTTCCAGCCGTGTTTACTGTCGGCGCTCATTTGACCGAATGTGGTCTCAAATCCGATCGGCTGAAACACCGGATCATAACCGAAACCCTGGTTTCCACGCGGTGGCCAGACAATCGCCCCTTCAACTTCTCCGCGGAAAAGTTCCATGTGTCCGTCAGGCCAGGCGAGACAAATCACCGACACAAACCGTGCCGTTCTGTTTCCGGATCCTTCGCCCTCCAGCTCCCGGTGAACGCGGCCCATGGCGATGTTGAAATCCTTTTCCGGGCCTCCCCAGCGGGCGGAGTAAATGCCCGGCGCGCCCTCCAGCGCGTCGACGGAAAGACCTGAATCGTCAGACAGAGCCGGAAGGTCCGAAGCCTTTGCCGCCGCGAGCGCCTTCAGCTTCGCGTTGTCCTCAAAGGTGAGCCCGGTTTCTTCCGGCTCCTCAAGGTTCAGATCGCCCGCTGTTACAAGCTCATACCCGAGCGGATCGAGAAGATCGCGCAACTCGCGTATCTTGCCCTGATTGTGGCTGGCGATCACCAGCCGGTTTTCCGACAGTTTTCTCACGCCTCGTCTTCCGTGTCCGTGCGGATGCCCCAGATCCGGGGTTCGGCGAATTCGATGCTGTTGCCCGCGGGATCGCGCACGTAGACCGAGCGCCCGCCGCCGGGCCAGTGAAAATCCGCTTCGATGGCGATGCCCGCTTTGCGCAGCGCCTTTTCCGTTGCTTCGATCTCTTCTGCCGAGGCGCCGAAGCACACGTGCCCGTCGCCGCTTGCACCATGCACCGGCACGGGCATGGCCGGATTGCTGGGTGGCTTCACCGTTTCCGCCGGATTGAAGATTAGAAGCATTCCCGGTCCGCAGCGGTAAAAGACGTGCCTGTTGCCGATGCGCGTGACTTTTTCCAGGCCGAGCAATCCGCCGAAAAACCGCTCCGTGGCATCCAGGTCATCGGCGTAAAGCGCTGTTTCAAGAATGTGCCGCGGTGCCTTCATGTCATCCCGCTCTAGCCGGCAGTCGCCTGCGTCTGCATCTCGACCAGTGTGCCGATGCCGTTCTTCGCAAGGCCGAGCAGCGCTGAAAATTCCTCTTCGCTGAAGGGTTCGCCTTCTGCGGTGCCCTGAATTTCAACGATACCGCCGGAGCCGGTCATGACAAAATTGGCATCGGTTTCGGCCGACGAATCCTCGACATAGTCGAGGTCGATGACGGGCTGGTTCAGGAAGATGCCGCAGGATATCGCTGCAACATGGTCCTTCAGCACTTTGCCCGTCTTGACCATGCCCTGTGCTTCCATCCATTTCAGGCAGTCGCGCAGCGCCACCCAGGCACCGGTAATCGCAGCGGTTCTCGTGCCGCCATCGGCCTGGATTACATCGCAATCGATGGAAATCTGGCGCTCGCCCAGTGCTTCAAGATCGACAATGGCGCGTAGCGACCGGCCGATCAGCCGCTGAATTTCCTGCGTACGGCCGCTTTGCTTGCCTGCTGAAGCCTCGCGCCGCATACGCTCTCCCGTCGCCCGCGGCAGCATTCCGTATTCGGCCGTCACCCAACCCCTGCCGGCATTGCGCAGCCATGGTGGAACCCGCTCTTCAAGGCTGGCCGTGCAAAGCACGTGCGTGTCGCCGAATTTTATGAGGCACGAACCTTCCGCATGTTTGGAAAATCCCCGTTCGAATGAAACGGCCCGCATCTCATCGGTTTTTCTGCCTGATGGGCGCATGAAGGTACTCCTGTTTGTTCTGCAGCGGGTTCACCGGCCATCCATCAAAGCGGTGCGGCAGAACGGTTTGAACGAATTTACAATGCTGTAGCCGTCCTTTGCAGCGCATGCAAAGAAAATGCACTATATAAGGCTGTGGACGTTTGCTTTTTTCGTCGCAACCGGGCCACTATGCCTTCAATCGTTCAGCAGCCAAGAGACGGTGCGTATGAGTGACAATTCACGATCCGGAACGGCGCAGCCGGCGCCACTCGACGACCGGACACGGGAAATCTTTCGCAGAATAGTCGAAATCTATCTGGATTCTGGCGATCCCGTCGGCTCGCGCAACCTGTCGCGGGTGCTGCCGATGGCCCTGTCGCCGGCGTCCGTGCGCAATGTCATGAGCGATCTCGAAGAACTCGGTCTGATTTACGCACCCCATATCAGCGCCGGGCGGCTGCCGACCCAGCAGGGCCTGCGATTTTTTGTCGATGCATTCATGGAATCAGGCGACCTGTCCAATGACGAGCGTGACATGATCGAGCGCCAGGTCAGCAGCGTCGAGCGCAACCAGTCCGTCGAGACGCTGCTCACCGAGGCGAGCCAGCTGTTGTCCGGGCTTTCCCGCGGCGCCGGGCTGGTCATCACCAACAAGAACGATGCCGTCGTCAAGCACATCGAGTTTGTCCGGCTGGAGCCGACCCGGGCCCTGGTTGTGCTTGTCGGCGACAATGACCAGGTGGAAAATCGCATTATCGATCTTCCGCCCGGCGTTACCGCCTCGCAGCTGACCGAGGCGGCGAATTTCCTCAATGCCCATGTTGCCGGACATACGCTGGTCGAGCTGCGTGGCGAACTCAGCAAGCTGAAGGATGATGTCAGCAGGGAACTCGACGTCCTTTCGCAGACGCTTGTCGAGCGTGGCGTGGCGGTCTGGTCGGGCAGCGCCGACGGACAGCCGGCGCGGCTGATTGTTCGCGGTCGCGCCAATCTGCTGGATACGATTTCCGATATCGAGGAAATGGAGCGCCTCAGGATGCTGTTTGACGACCTGGAGAAAAAAGACGGGCTGATTGAGCTGCTTGATCTGGCAGAGGAGGGCTCGGGCGTGCGCATCTTCATCGGATCGGAAAACAAGCTGTTTTCGCTGTCGGGTTCCTCGCTGATCGTTGCGCCCTATCGTGACGGCGATGACCGGGTGATCGGCGCCGTCGGCGTGATCGGTCCGACGCGCCTCAATTACGCGCGAATCGTGCCAATGGTCGATTACACGGCGCAAATGGTTTCCAAAATGATCCGCTGAAAGTGCGAATTGCGGCAAATCTGCGCTTCTCATCACTTGATTTTTTCCGCCGAAACCTCGATATGCGGGGCAACAAAGCAAAAACCAGTGTGAAGGATAAGTCGCGTCATGACCGATGAGACGAAGAAAAACGGTGTTGACGAAAAACCTGAGGCAAAGCCGGCAGAGGTTGCGACCGACGAAGCGACCGTGAGCGGGTTTGCTGACGCAGCGCAGGCTGCGGCAGATGCCGCTGGCGAACAGCCGCAGGAGCCCTCCGCGCTCGATCTGGCCACAGCAGAGCGTGATGAGCTGAAAGACAAATATCTGCGCCTTGCGGCGGAGATGGACAATCTGCGCCGCCGCACCGCCAGAGACGTGCGTGACGCAAAGGCCTATTCCGTTTCCAATTTCGCCCGCGACATGCTTGCCGTGTCGGACAATCTGCGCCGCGCGCTCGATGCAATCCCGGTCGAAGCCCTTGAAGCCGGAGAGGCCGGTCTCAAATCGTTGTCCGAGGGTGTCGAAATGACGGAACGCGCCATGCTTTCGACGCTTGAGCGCCATGGTGTCAAGAAACTGGCGCCCATCGGCCAGAAATTCGATCCGAATTTCCACCAGGCGATGTTCGAAGTCCCGAATCCGGACGTTCCCAACAACACTGTTGTCGAGGTCGTTCAGGAAGGCTTTGTGATCGGTGAACGGGTGCTGCGGCCGGCAATGGTCGGTGTCGCCAAGGGTGGCCCGAAACAGGCTGCCGCTGAAGCGGAAGCAGAAGACGCCAAACAGTAGCCGGCATTTCGGCTGACCGCACAGACGGGCAGCAACGAGCCATCGCCGGATGCGTGCGGTTAGGCTTAACTTTCCACAGGTTCGGCAATATGCCCGCTGTCGATCCCGGCCTGTTTGAGCGACAGATGCGGCCGCGGCCCGATCTGCTGGATCACCAGACCGGCGGCAAGGCTGCCGAGCAGGGCGCAATCCTTCAGCGACCGGCCGCTCGTATAGCCGTGCAAAAAGCCGGACGCGTAGAGGTCGCCGGCGCCTGTTGTGTCGACGAGTTCCCTGATTTCAATGGCCTCCACCGAAACCCGCTCGCCCTTTTGCGCAACAATCGATCCGCGCTCGCTGAGCGTGACGATTGCCAGCTTGCAGACCGCTTCCATGGCGTCGATCGCCGCCTCCAGCGACGCGGTCTGGTAGAGCGACATCGCCTCGTGCTCGTTGGCGAAGACGATATCAACGGTCCCTGACCGCATCAGGTCGAGAAACTCGTCCCGGTAACGGTCGACACAGAACGGATCGGATAGCGTCATCGAGACTTCGCGGCCATTGTCATGGGCGATCTGCGCGCAATTGCGGATCGCCTCCTTGGCACGCGGCGGATCCCACAGATACCCCTCGAAATAGGTCACTTTCGATGCCGCGACGATCTCCTCGTCAACATCCTCAGGCCCGAGTTCGACACAGGCACCGAGATAGGTGTTCATTGACCGCTCGCCGTCAGGCGTGACGAAAATCATCGAGCGGGCCGTCGGTGGCGGACCGTCCAGCGGATTGGTTTTGAAAACGACGCCCTGTGCGGTGATGTCGTGCTGGTAGATCTCTCCCAGATGATCCCGTGCAACCTTGCCGAAGAACGCCGATTTCCCCCCGAAACTCGCAATGCCGGCCGCCGTGTTGCCGGCACTGCCGCCGGAGGCCTCGACTGCCGGACCCATGCGGCTGTATAGCAGCTGCGCCCTTTCGGCGTCGATCAGGTTCATCGCCGCCTTGGTGATGTTGTTTTCGATGAGAAACGTGTCCTCGCAACGCGTGATGATGTCGACAATGGCATTGCCGACGCAAAGAACATCCAGTTCGTCCATAAAGCTGCGGGCTCCGGTGGTATTTGCTCCGCCGTCGGTGGTAGACGGTTTCGGGCACGATTTAAAGCTTTTGATGGGCAAAAGCCGTTACTTATCGCCGATTGCGCGCCAAATGTTGAATCCCCTTCAACAATCCCTATCTGAAATCGATGATCCATCCGAAAGCCTCCCATGATCGTTGAAGCAGCCCGCCTGGCGGGGCGGAACCTTTTTGCGACCGAGACCCGATCCGCCTTCTGGAAGATACTCGGAATGACGATCCTGCTTCTGGTCGCCATGTGGATGGCGCTGCGCGGTCTGTTTGTGACCTATCTGCTGCCCTGGCTGGAAGCCCTGATACCCGGCATTCCCGATTGGGCTGGCTGGCTGGGGTTTGTCTTCGGCATCATTGCAAGCCTCGGAATGGCCGTTGGACTGGCCTTGCTGATTGCGCCCGTGACGGCTGTCATCGCCGGCTTTTTCCTCGACGGTGTTGCCGAAATCATCGAGGAGCGGGACTATCCGAACGACCGTGCCGGTACCGCAATCCCCGTTGGACGGGCCATAGTCTATACGCTGAAATTCCTCGGCATTATCATCGTCGGCAACATCATCGCCGTGCTGCTGCTCTTCATCCCCGGCGTCAATATTGTCGCTTTCCTGCTGGTCAACGGCTATCTGTTCGGCCGCGAATTCTTTGAATTTGCCGCAATGCGATACCGAAGTGAGGACGAGGTCAGGCAGATGCGCTCGAAACACCGCGGCACGATCTTTGCTGCCGGCCTGATCATCGCAGCCTTTCTGTCGATCCCGCTCTTGAACCTGCTGACACCGCTCTTTGCCGCCGGCCTGATGGTGCATTTGCACAAGATGCTGACGGCAAAAGATCCGGAATTCGCGTTGGGCTGACAGGTCGCATGCAAAAGGATTCTGGGCCTGTCCGTTGAAGCAGAGCAATGTCTGCTCCGAGCTGATTTTGATGAAAAAGTCGCTTTTGTATCTGCTTTTGGAATTGGATTGAGTGGCCTTGTGAACTGTCTTCACACTGGCATTGGGATGAGTTTTGCGAGTTTGCGGAGGTTTTGGGCTGTTGCTGCGAGGTGGAACTCG
>JAAEOH010000170.1 GCA_024244645.1 Hyphomicrobiales bacterium | reverse complement strand
CCTTTGTCATAAATAATCCTACCAACGAATAGCATGAACCTTTTATCAGGATTTAATTGTAGTGTTTTTATAAGATTTTGCTTTGGAAGTGAATTTTGAAAATTCCGAATATCAATTCCCCTGTAAAAGGTTCTTACCTGCATGTACTTATCACTAATTTTCTTGATTTTACTCTCTAAAGCTTTGCTTGTTGATAAAACCAGTTCACTTTTTTCTATACTCTTTTTAGTAACATAATGATTGATTACATTGTAATTTGCAAAATCATTTATGTCAGTACCAATGGCCCACGTGATAACGGGTAATTTAAAAGATTTTGCCAAACGCACAGCCGCAACTCCATCCGGTAACATGTTTAGGCCCAAAACTACTTTAATTTTCCTTTTTTCTATCTGCTTCTTAATCAAATTTGACAAAGAGTACTGCATTAACAAACCATTGATTCCCAAAGAACCTACACCTTTCAAGGTAAATACATATGGCCTTATTATCTCAATCCCATTTTCTTTTGAAATCATTGGATCAAGAAACCATCTGCCCAATCCTTTTTTAAATTTAGTCATGAATTTCGGAATATATGGCCTTGGAGATATAACAATTATTCCATTAACTTTTGGGGCTAATTCCTTAATCAGGTTTGCAAAAAATATTGCAGATGTGGGATGGCGCTTACATGGATACATCTGTGATATAATTAAGATATTCATTTATACTGTCTTCCTTTTCTCAATTAAAATTCACACATTCTTAAAACTTTTGCAGG
>JAAEOH010000169.1 GCA_024244645.1 Hyphomicrobiales bacterium | reverse complement strand
GCTGCGCGCGCGCATCACGCGGCATGCCTTCGACGAACTCGGTATCCAAAAGGGATTGCCGGTCTTTGCGATGATCAAATCCGTGGCCATCGGCCAGCGCATGCTATCGGGGCGCAACTGATGGCGGTTCATTTGGCTTTTTGTCCGGATTGCGAATAGTTTCTACGAATGGCGAGTGGAGCAACGATCCGCAGGAATTTCATACGCATGCGCGTGACGACAGCGTGCGTGATGGGCCTTTTCGCGTTGGCAGCGATTGTTGCAGGCGCGACGTGGTGGCGTCAGCGGGCCGAGCAGCAGCTTGAAAACAAGGCGGCTGAAACGCTGGCGGTTCAGGCCGAAGCGTTGTCCGGGATCCTTGATAAATACCGGCTCCTGCCGCCGCTGCTTTCCCGCGAGCAATCGGTTGTTGCACTGTTCGAAGAGCGCAATGCCGACGTGCAGAAGGCGGCGCGGGCAAAGGCGATCGAGATTGCCGGCATGTCCGGTGCCAAGGAAGTGGCTTTTCTGTATCCCGATGGCCGCGTCCTGGCGACAGCGGGCGACATCTTTAGCGGCAATGCGGACGATCACCGCATGCTGCTGGAAGCAGTGCGGCAGGGCCGGCTGGGCCGGCAGGCGATCTCGCTGGATACGGCGCAGCGGGCCTATGCCTTCGCCTTCGGTGTCAGGCACCACAACCAGCTGATTGGCGCCATTGCGGTCTATGTCGATTTCGATCCCGTCGAGGCGACCTGGTCGCTGTCGACAAATCCGATATTCGTCACCGACCAGACCGGCACGGTGTTTTTGACTAACCGGCCGCAATGGCGGCTCAAGCCGCTATCGGAGCTGATGGCCGATACAAGCTCACCCGGCCACTACCTCGTCGGAGGCAAAGTTCTACACAGCGACCTGACACGACAACTGCCGTTGTTGAACTGGCAGCTCCATGTGCTCTCGGACGAGAGACCGTTGATCACCGCGACATGGATCGGCGGCATCATCGCCGGGTTGGTCAGTCTCCTTCTCTGCGCCGTTGCATTCATCCTGGTTCAGCGGCGTGAAGCACAGCTCATGCGCATGCGACGCGATCGCGCGACGGCATTGCGTCTCGAGCGACTCGTGCGTGAACGCACCAAGGCACTGAGCGAGACGAATGTCTCCCTGTCGCGGGAAATCGACGAGCGGCGGCAGACTGAAGAGCAGTTGCGTAAAACGCAGGCAGAGCTGGTGCAGGCAGCAAAACTTGCAGCCATCGGTCAGATGTCGGCAGCGCTCAGTCACGAGTTCAACCAACCGCTCGCCGCCATCCGCACTTATTCAGACAATGCAAATCGGTTTCTGGAGCGGGGCAAAACCGAAAACGTATCCGACAATCTTTCCCGCATCGGCGGGCTGGTCGACCGGATGGCACGGCTGTCGCGAAGCCTGTTGTCCTTTTCGCGCAAACCCGGAACGGCGGTCAAAGCGGTCGCCCTGCTACCGGTGCTCGACGAAGCGCTGATGCTGGCACGGCCGCGCGCCAACAAGGCGCGTGTGGTGCTTGAAACGCAGATCAACGGGGAACCCTATCACGTCCTTGGGGGGCAGATCCGGCTTTCGCAGGTGTTCGTCAATCTGGTCAACAATGCCATTGACGCGCTGGCCGGTCAGGAGGGCGGCAAGGTCGTCATCAGCGTCAGTCAAATGGAGGGCGACGTTGTCGTTCGGGTTGAGGACAACGGGCCGGGTATTCCACCCGACCAGCGCGCCTCGGTGTTCGAGCCGTTTTTCACCACCAAGGATGTTGGCGCCGGCATCGGTATCGGTCTTTCGATCGCAAGCGGCATTGTCCGCGATTTCGGCGGCACAATTGCGCTTGAGGATTCGAAATGGGGCGGGGCGTGTTTTTCGGTACGGCTGAGGACTGCCGACACATCTGAAATGGCTGCGGAGTAGACGGATTGGACGGCGCAACACCCATAATCCACCTGGTCGACGATGACGATGATCTGCGCCACGCGCTGGCGCAGGGGCTTGAACTCGAAGGGCTGGACGTCGCGGTTCATGACCGGGCAGACAGCGTGCTCGATCTTCTGGGCCGCGAGGATTACGGCGTCATCGTCACCGATATCCGCATGCCGGGCGATGACGGAATGGCGCTTCTTAAAAAAACGCTGGCCATCGATGCGACCTATCCGGTCATTCTGATCACCGGCCATGGGGATGTGCAGCTTGCCGTCGAAGCAATGCGCGGCGGGGCCTATGATTTCATCGAAAAACCGTTTCCCGTATCGCGGCTCTCGACGGTCATCGAGCGGGCGCTTGAAAAGCGCAGGCTGGTGCTTGAGAACCGCACGCTGCGCAGCGAACTCGACCAGCGCCACGATCTGACACAGCGGCTGGTGGGCCGGTCCGCCGGGATCATACGCCTGCGCGGCCAGATCAATGCGGTCGCCGAAACCGATGCCGATGTGTTGGTGGTCGGCGAAACGGGCGCAGGCAAGGAGGTTGTCGCCCGCGCCCTGCATGATTACGGGCCGCGCGCAAAGGGCAATTTTGTGGCCATCAACTGTGCGGCGCTGCCGGCGGATATTTTCGAATCCGAACTGTTCGGCCATGAATCCGGTGCCTTTACCGGGGCTCAGAAACAGCGCATCGGCAAACTGGAGCACGCGCACGGCGGCACGATTTTTCTCGACGAGATCGAGTCGATGCCGCTTGATCTTCAGGCGAAACTGCTGCGCGCCATCGAAGAGCGCAGCATCGAGAGGCTGGGGTCCAACAAGACAATCCCGCTGGATGTGCGGTTCGTCGCGGCCACAAAGTTCGACCTGGAAAAGGAAGGCGCGAAAGGCGCGTTTCGGTCGGACCTTTATTACCGGCTCAACGTGATCACGCTGACAATTCCGCCGTTGCGTGAACGCAAGGATGACATCCCCCTGCTGTTTTTTCACCTGGCGCGGGACGCGCGTGCCCGTTATCGCCGCGAGATCCCGGAAATCGATCACAATCTCGAGGCGCAGCTCGTAGCCCATGACTGGCCGGGCAATGTGCGCGAGTTGAGAAACTATGCGGAACGGTTCGTGCTTGGCATGTGGAACGGGTTTGAGACCGAAACAGCCGGCGGAAACGGTAAGGGCACGACATTGGCGGACCGGGTGGCGGCTTTTGAAAGGGCAACCATCGAAGCCGAGCTAAGCCGCCATGGCGGTTCGCTGAAGCCGGTCTATGAGGCGCTCGGCATTTCCCGCAAGGGTCTCTACGACAAGATCAAGCGGCTCGGCATCTCTGTCGACACGACGCAGTGAGTTTCCCGCTTGGTGTGTAGGCAGCTACCCGCTCACCTATAGGTAATGTGTAGGTTTCTACACATGCCGAACAACATGCTTGCGGCATGCTCTATGTTTACCGCCTTCTATCTATTTGTAATCGCTATTTATATTCCGAAAATTTTCCAGCCGCCCAAAACTGGCACGCAACTTGCGCTATAGTAGCGTGACGGGAAATCGTCGACCGGGAGGATGCCCCTGAATTTCAGGACGGGCGACTTCCCGGCGTTTGTTTTCCGCTAGCCGGCCGGAATAATCCGGTCTTGGAAGAGACCAGAGCGTGCTGGAAGCACGCCTCAGGAGGTAAATTATGAAAATGTTACTGGGCGCCGTTTCGGCAATTGCATTGACGCTATCAGCCGGACAGGCACTGGCAGATTGTGACGACGGCGAAATCGTCATCAAATTCAGCCATGTGACGGCGGATTCGGGTCACCCCAAAGGCGATGCCGCCACGGCGATCGCAGCGCGCATCAACGAAGAGATGAATGGCAAGGCTTGTATGGAGGTCTTTCCAAGTTCGACCCTGTTCGACGACGACAAAGTCATGGAAGCGCTGCTTCTGGGCGATGTACAGGTTGCGGCTCCGTCGCTTTCCAAGTTCGAGGCCTACACCAAGAAATACCGGCTCTTCGATCTGCCCTTCCTGTTTTCATCCGTGGACGCGGTCAACAAATTTACCCAGGGACCGTTCGGTCAGGAAATGCTCGGCGCGATCGAGGACAAGGGCTATACGGGGCTTGGCTACATCTATAACGGCCTGAAGCATTTCTCGGCCAACAAGCCGCTTCTGGTGCCGAATGATGCGCATGGCCTGAAGTTCCGTACGCAGACTTCGGATGTGGCGGTCGCCATGATCGAAGCGATGGACGCCTCGGCGCAAAAGCTCGCCTTCAAGGAAGTCTACGGCGCGCTGCAGACCGGCGTTGTCGACGGGCAGGAAAACACCTGGTCGAACATCTACAAGCAGAAGTTCTTCGAGGTTCAGGACGGTGTGACGGAAACCAACCACCAGTTCCTGACCTATCTTGCGATCACCTCGACAGAATGGCTGGACAGCCTGCCGCAGGATGTACGTGAGCAGTTCGTGACGATATTCGCAGAAGAGGTCAACAAAGCGAATGCCAATGCGACGGCCATCAACGAAAAGGCCAAGGAAGGCATCATCGCGGCCGGTGGCGTGATCCGTCAGTTGACGCCGGAACAGCGCCAGATCTGGGTCGATACGATGAAGCCCGTCTGGGAGCAGTTCGAGGACGATATCGGCAAGTCGGTGATTGCCGCTGCTGTCGATTCCAACAGCTAACCCTATTCGACAAACCTGCAATGCCCGCCTCTTTGAGGGCGGGCATTCGCTCAGCATTACGGTTCTTTCGGCCCTGATGCACTCCTGAGGGGGAGGATCCTATGCCAGCCTATTTGCCCTATATCGGCATGGTGCTGATTGTCATCGTTTTTTATCTGATCGAACGTGCGCGGCCGAATGCAGTGACGCGGTTTGAGGAAAATGTCCTTGCCGTGCTGCTCGCACTGATCACTGTCGTTTCCTTCATCCAGGTCATCGCCCGCTACGGCTTCAACACCGGCTGGGGCGGCGCGCTGGAGTTCACCCGCATCCTTTTTGCCTGGATGATCCTTTTCGGCATGAGTTACGGCATCAAAATCGGCTCACATCTGGGCGTGGATGCTTTCATAAAAATGCTGCCCGCAAGGGCTTTCCGTGCCGTGGCCCTGTTCGGTGCCCTGTGCGCGGTCATATACGCGGTGATGCTGATTTCCTCTACCTGGCTGACGCTGTTCGGTGTCGAAACCAGGGGCGGCGGTGCGGTCGATTACTGGAGCAAGATGTACAAGGTCGGTATCGGGCTCGACGATTTGCGCTATCCCGCGTGGATACAGGACACTTTCGGACTGCAGGAGCGCGTCCATCGCTGGATCGCCTATCTCATCCTTCCCATCGGCCTTGCACTGTTTGCATTTCGCAGCTTGCAGGCCATGGCGCAGATCTGGCGCGGCGAGCGCGCAATGATCATTGCCAGCCATGAAGCCGAAGAGCTGGTTGCCGAAAACAAAGACATTCTCAAGGACTAGGGTCAAATTATGGAAGCGATCATTCTTTTTGTCCTGGTTCTGGGACTGCTCTTTCTCGGTGTTCCCGTGGCGGTTTCGTTGGGGCTTTCTTCGATCATCGTCATCGCCTTCTTTTCCAACGACTCCATGTCGTCGGTGGCGCTGCAGCTTTTCACCGCCTCGCAGAACTACACATTGCTGGCGATTCCGTTCTTCATCCTGGCCTCGGCTTTTATGTCGACGGGCGGCGTGGCGCGGCGCATCATCCGCTTTGCCATTGCGGCGGTCGGGCATTTTTGCGGCGGGCTGGCGATGGCAAGCGTGCTTGCCTGCATGCTGTTTGCGGCCCTTTCCGGCTCATCGCCGGCGACCGTCGTTGCCATTGGCACAATCGCAATCGCAGGCATGGTGCAGGTCGGATACACCAAGGAATTTGCTTCCGGTGTCATCGCCAACGCCGGTACGCTCGGCATTCTCATCCCGCCTTCCATCGTCATGGTCGTCTATTCGGCGGCGACGGATGTTTCCGTCGGACGCATGTTTCTCGCCGGCGTCATTCCCGGCATTGTTGCCGGTCTCATGCTGATGATCGCCATCTATGTCATGGCGCGGATCAAGGGCCTGCCGGCCGAGCCGTGGAAAGGCTTCATGGAAATCCTCGAGGGCGGCAAAGAAGCCGGCTGGGGCCTGTTTCTGATCATCATCATTCTCGGCGGCATCTATGGCGGGGTCTTCACCCCGACAGAGGCGGCGGCTGTCGCGGCTGTCTATGCGTTCTTCATCGCGCTGTTCATCTATCGCGACATGGGGCCGATGAAGGACGTGCCGTGGGTATCGGGCGATGACAGCGACCGGGCGCGGGTTGGTTTCAACGGATCCGTTTACGGCGTTGCCTTTTTCTTCGTCTGGATGATCCTGTCGTTTTTTGCCACGGCCGAAAGCGGAACGGTCACCATTGCCGGACGGGCGCAGCTCGGGGTTTTGCTTTCGTTGCTGATTGTCGCTGCCTATGTGCTGTGGCGCGGCAGTGAGGGCGTGTCGAAAGTGCCGGCGCATCTGCTTGCCGGCCTGCCCATCTGGGGGCGCAATCTGTCGCTGATGGGCCGCAACTTCTTCGCTGTGTTCTTCAATGACGACACCCGCAAGGTCATGGTTGATGCATCGAAGACGACGATCATGCTGATGTTCATCATCGTCAATGCGCTGCTGTTTGCGCATGTGCTGACCGGAGAGCGTATACCGCAGGCGATTACAGAACTGATGATCGATGCCGGCTTTACCTGGTTCACCTTCCTGATTGCGGTCAACATTCTGCTGCTGCTCGGCGGTCAGTTCATGGAACCGTCCGGCCTGCTGCTGATCGTTGCGCCGGTGGTCTTTCCGATCGCCATAGAGCTCGGGGTCGATCCGGTGCATCTCGGCATCATCATGGTGGTGAATATGGAAATCGGTATGATCACGCCGCCGATCGGGCTGAACCTGTTCGTCACGTCCGGCATTACCGGCATGAGCCTCATTCAGGTGGTCAAGGCGGCGCTGCCCTTTGTCGCTGTGCTTTTCGTGTTCCTGATCCTGGTCACATACGTGCCGGATCTGTCGACGATGCTGCCCTATGCGCTGATGGGGCCGGAGATCGTGACGCAATAAATCACGCCGGCGGCGCGCTATCCGCCGCCGGTGTTTTTTTGCAGGAATTCGGCCATGCGCCCGATGGCTGTTTCGATCCGCTCCTCGGATGCGGCGCAGGACAGGCGCACAAAGCCTTCGCCGAAATCGCCGAAATCCGGGCCGCCAACAAGCGCAACGTCCGCTTCTTCCAGCAGGCGGGAAGCAAGGTTCTTGGCCTTGAAACCGGTCGCTGAGATATTCGGAAAGGCGTAAAAGGCCCCCTTCGGCGTGGCGCAACAGACGTTAGGTATGGCGTTGAGCCGTTCGGTCACCAGAAGGCGGCGGCTGTCGAAGGCCGCCAGCATGGTCTCGACGTCATCCTGCGGCCCGTCGATGGCGGCAATGCCGGCAAACTGGCTCGGCGCGTTGACGCAGGACCAGCAGTTGACGGCAAGTTTGCGCACCTTGTCATAGAGATCGGCGCTCTCGGGCCCGTTCGGCCAGATCGACCAGCCCAGGCGCCAGCCGGTCATTGCCCAGGTCTTCGACCAGCCGTTGAGCACGATAAGCCGGTCGCGGATTTCGGGATATGTCAGAAGCGATGTGTGCGTTTCGCCGTCATAGGTCATGACGTCGTAGATCTCGTCCGACATGATCGCAACGTCCGGATGCTGCTCAAGGCCGGCAACAAGCTTGTCTATCTCGGCGCGTGGCGTCACGCCGCCGGTCGGGTTGGCGGGCGAATTGATGATCAGGAGCCGCGTCGCGGGGGTGATCTTCGAGAGCGTTTCCTCCGCCGAAAAAGCGAAGCTGTTTTCCTCGCGGATCGGCACCGGAACCGCTTTCGCGCCGGTATAGTCGATCATCGAGCGATAGATGGGAAAGCCCGGATCAGGATAGAGGATTTCGACACCCGGTTCGCCGAACATGGTGATGGCGGCAAACATGGTCGGCTTTCCGCCCGGCATGATCATGACATTGTCAGGTGAAACCTCGATGCCGGTTGTCGTCAGCGTGCGGCGTACCACGGCTTCACGCGTTTCCAGCAAACCGGTTGCCGGAGTATAGCCGTGATGTCCGTCACGCAGCGCCTTGATGGCTGCCTCGACGATGTGCTGCGGTGTCTTGAAGTCGGGCTGTCCGATGCCGAGATTGACGATGTCGCGGCCCTTGGCCTGAAGGGCTGCGGCGCGTGCGAGGACCGCAAATGCGTTTTCTTCCCCCATGCGATCGAATGACCCGACAGTCTGCATGATTTGCCCTTTGATTGTCCGTTGGAAAGTTCCGGCCCCTTCATGGCGCATCGGGGCTGTTAATTCAATCGGATGTGTGTGAAGAGAAACCTCCTGAAGTTATGACAGGCAACAGTGTATGTCCGGCAGCAGCGCAAAATCCTCAGCCATTGCGGCCGCCATCATCCTGGCAGTGGTGGCGATCCTGTTTTTGGCGATGCCAAGGATTGTCCTGGCGGTCGGGGATGTTTCGCCATGGATGGGCTACGCCATCGCCGTTCTGTTCATCCTTGGATTTTTTGCCATATTTTTCTTGCGTGCCCGCTTCCAACGGCGGCGCGACGCTGCAGGCGATGACGGCTAGAGCGTATCTGGTTTATACGGAATCATTTGACCGGCGCAATTTTGGTCGCCGACAAGGCGGCTTGCACGCAGTGGTGCCATCCCACCACAAGTGCGAGCCAACGCAGTCAGCGGGCAAAATCGTCCGGCCCGATTGCCGCAGCATATCAACAGCATAGTCCTATCAGGGGTGGCGGCAAATCGGCCCATCGGGGTCGTTGCGCCGCTTGCCCGATGCACCACATCGCGCTGCGCGACGCGCCTAGCCGAGTGGACCGATTTTCCGTCATCAAATGATCCCGTATAAACCAGACATGCTCTAGGCGGTTACCCTGAGGATCTTGTTCAACGCGCGTTCAGCCGGGCTGACGGGCCTCGGCCCGCACCACAGTCAGCCGTGACAGGATCAGCGCACCGACCCCGCAAAGGGCGATCGCGGTGATCATCGGCGACGCCGTCCCGTCAAAAAAGGGGCTGACTGCCGCAATCATCGCGCCGCCGGCGACTATCTGCAGCGTACCGCCGAGTGAAGAGGCAAGGCCGGCCATATCGCCATGGGGGTCGAGCGCCATGACCATGGTGGTCGGGATGACCAGACCGAGGCAGGCATTGCCGGCGAACAGAAAGCCGATGATCACAAACAAACTGCCGTAGCCGGCAAGGGTCAGGCCGAACAGAAGCAGCGAGAAGAAGCAAAAGCCGGCCACCGCGAGGGAAACCATTTTTGCCATGCCGATGCGCGCGTCGAGACTGGCGGCGGCCTGGGACGCTGAAAAGAAGCCGATAGCGTTGAAGGCAAATGCCAGGCTGAACTCTGTTGGCGACAGCCCGAACTGGCCGGTATAGACGAAGGAAGCACTGGCGATGAAGACAAAGAAACTCGCCATGCCAAAGCCGACGATAAAGGTCAGCCCCATGAATTCCGGATCGCGCAGCAATATGCCGGTTCCGCGCAGGAAACTGCCAGCGTTGAACGCCAAACGATTTTCCGGTTTCAGCGTCTCGGGCAGCAGGAAACCGGTCAGAAAAAGGCTGCAGATCGCTGCAACGCACAGCAGAACGAAGATGGCGCGCCAGCCGGCGACCAAAATTATGCCGCTGCCGGCAAGCGGCGCCAGCATCGGCGAGACGCTGATCACCAACATGATCAATGCCATCAGCCGGGTGGCTTCGACACCGGTGTGCAGGTCGCGGATGATCGCCCGCGGGATGACCATGACCACTGCTGCTCCGAGGTCCTGCACAAACCGGGCTGCCGTCAGAACCTCGATGGATGGTGCCAGGGCGCAGCCAATCGAACCGAGAATAAACACCGCCAGGCCGAAATAGAGCGGCGGTTTGCGGCCGACCTGATCGGCAATCGGTCCGTAAACCAGCTGGGAGGCGCCGAAGGAGATGAAAAACACCGTCAGTGTCATCTGCACGGCGCCAACGGACGTGCCCAGACCGCCGGCGATTGCTGGCAGCGCGGGCAGGTACATGTCGATCGACAGGGGACCGACGCAGGCAAGAAGGCCGAGCACAACGGCCGAGCGCAACATTCCGGCTGACATGACAAACACTTTCAGAAATCGGACACCGGCACAGCGTACCGGAGGGCGAAGGTTGCCTTTTTAACGCGATTCGAGGTGGGGGACCATGGAAAGTCGCGATTTTTGGAGTTGGTCTGGCGACCTGTTTAAGCCTGCAAAGCCGCGACGAGCAGTATGACGCCAAGCAGCAGCACAAGGGCGGCGCCGGCGATCTCGATGGCGTTGCCGATGCGTGTGGCGGCTGATTCGCTGCTGGCAAAACGCACGGCGGTGTTTTTTGCCAGGACCGCAAGCGTCGCCAGGATGGACACGGTGATGGCGGTGCCGATGGACATCGCCATGACCGACAGAAAGCCGCCGAGAAACATGCCGTTCAAGAGTGCGAAGGTCAAAACGATCAGGGCGCCGGAGCAGGGCCGTAGGCCGATGGCGATGACAGCCGACCAGGCCTCGCGCAGATTGAGCTTTTCTGAACTGATCAGCGACGGGTCCGGCGCATGGGAATGGCCGCAAGTCGCACACACGCCGTCCGGGCCGGTTTCGTGATCATGGTGCCCATGCTCGTGATTGTGACCTTGATCATGGGCGTGTGCGTACGCCGGCTGCGGTGCAGCGGGACGCAGTTTCCTGAACAGCAGCCAGCCGCCGAAACCAGCGATCAGCGCATAACTGGCGATCTCCAGCGAATGGGTCGTCTCGGTCATCGATATGCCGGTGCCGCGCAGCGCAAAATAGGTCAGGCCGACAATGACGATGGCGACCGCCCCTTGCATGAAGGCCGCCATGAAGGAAATCACCACGCCTCGGCGCAGGGTCTGCTCGTTGGCAATCACATAGGACGAGATGATCGCCTTGCCGTGACCTGGGCCGGCGGCATGAAAGACGCCATAGGCAAAGGACAGCCCGACCAGAACCCAGAGCTTTTGCGGATCCTCGCGCATGGCCTTCAGCGCACCGGAGAGAGCCCGGTAGAATGCCTGCTGCTGGTCATTGATCCATCCGAAAAACGAGCCGAACATACCGCCCGTGCCGATGGCCGGTTCTGCCGTGCCGATGCCCAGGGAAGACTGCGCGAATGCTGGCGCAAACAATATGGAAAGCACAATGGCGCCCAGCACTAGGACGGCAAGTCGCTGCGAGTGTGTCATCCGCATTTCAGCTCAAGCCGCGTTGCAAAAAACTTCGAAAAATCGTTGCTCTCGGGATTTTCGAAAAATGCTTCCGTCAGGCTCTGCTCGTTCTCGGCGAGCACTTCGTCCGGATCGGGCCGGACAACGGTGTGTTTACAGCCTTCGATTCTGCCCTCAACCACAAGGTCGGAATCATTGAGAAAATCGATGGCGGTATACATGGTCGGATCGTAAACGCCGAAACTCAAAGTACCATCAAGGGGCATTGCACCGTCGGGTCGCACAGCGAAGAACATCAGTAGCTGGCCGTCCTTGAAATCGACATGGATCACATCGGGTCCCACCACGCCGACATCTTTACCGTTGTTGACGATGGAGGTGTAGTAGTCGAATTCGGCCAGCGATTCACGCACCACTTTTCCGATTTCGGCAAGTTCTTCGGCTTCAAGTTTCAGATTGGCGCTGGTGTCGAATTCGACGAGGACGGTCGAAGAGAACAGTTCGTCGAACCGCCACACATGGCGCAGTTCGTCGATAACGCCCTGATCGCCAATAACAACCTCCATACGTGCTTCGGCAAAGACATGCGGGTGCGCCAGAGCCGGCGCGCCGAAAGCGCACAAAATTGCGGACGTCAAACACGCTCTTGCAAGGTTTTGCCGGCGGGCCATTATTGAATCTGCTCCTGTTGCCACTGCATTGCCTTACAAATCAGGCCGGAATTGGACTGGATCGTCAGATCATTTCCGCTGCCATCGCATTGCAAGTTTAATGCATAACGCACGGTATTGGAATCGCTGTCGCAGATTGGTTTCAGCGGTCGCAATAGCCGGGATACTGCTTGAACCATACGGCCAGATAATCGACAAAGGCGCGAACCTTTGCCGGCAGATACCGGCGGTGCGGATAAACGGCGTAAATCGCCGCCTCATCCGGCATGCGATCTTCGAAAAGCGTGACGATCTCACCGCTCTTCAGCATCGGCCAAACGACAAAGTCGGGAACCAAAGATATGCCCAGGCCGGATTTTGTTGCCTTGACGGCCGCCAGCGGGCTGTTGACCTCGATCGGTCCCTTGACTGCGATGGTTTCCAGCGCGCCGTCCTTGTTGCGGAAGTGCCAGTTGTTGAGCGAGCGGGCGTTGGTGTCGGTGATGCAGGGAACATTGACCAGATCGGATGGCTGATTGAGGTCGGGGTAGCGTTTGAGAAAATCCGGGCTGGCGCAGACATAGGCCTGAAAGGGCGCCAGTTTGCGGGCGATCAGCCCGGAATCGGCAAGCTGGGTGATGCGAATGGCGACATCGAAGCCTTCTTCAACAAGGTCGACGAAGCGGTCGTCCGAGGTAATCTCCAGCTTGATCTCCGGATTTTCCTTGGCGAAATCAACCATGGACTGACCGATATCGGCATCGGTGAATGTTCTTGGCGCCGAAACGCGGACTGTGCCTTTCAGGTCGCGGCTTGTCTCGCGCACCAGATCGGCAAGATTGTCGATCTCCTTCAGAATGTCCGAAGCCGTTCGATAGTATGTGTGTCCGGCCTCAGTCAGCGAAAACTGCCGCGTTGTCCGGTTGAGCAGCAGAGCACCCAGATCGTCTTCCAGTTCGCGAACATATTTCGACAACAGTGCCTTGGAGCGGCCATTCTTGCGCGCGGCGGCGGAAAAGCCTTCCGCCTCGACGACGTCGATAAAGGCGCGGATGCGGGTCAGCGTGTCCATCGGTTCGTCCCGTTCTACTGTGTTGCTTTGAGTAAGTTGCGGCCGATTGCGAGCAGGGCCAGATCCGATCCCCTCGGTCCCATCAGTGACAGGCCAAACGGGGCGCCGCCTACCGTCGAGAGCGGAAGCGTCAATTGCGGATATCCCGTCAATCCGGAAAGGCTCAGGAGCCTGAGCGCCCGCTCGCGATAGTCCTGAATCTCGTTGAACGTCCCTCTGGCAAGCGGTGCGGCGCCGGGCACCGTCGGCATGACGATGAGGCCGTCATCGGCGACGAGATCCGCAAACTCTTCCACAAGGGTTCTGCGGTTTTCAGTTTCGGCCGCGTACTCCGCATCGCTGATTTCACTGCCAAAGGCAAAACGCTCTTTTACCCCCGGTCCGAGATTGCGCTCGGCGGCACTGATCCAGGCGCCATGCGCCTGCCAGGCCTCATAGGACTGGATCCTGCGGAAGGTCCAGTATCGTTGTTCGATATCCAGCGAGCCGAGCGTTGTCTGCTTCGCATTGCCGGTGATTTCCTCGACTGCCTTTGCTGCCGCTTCAAAAGCATTCATTTCGGCGGTGCCGGCCAGCATCGCTTCCTGCTCGGGAAGCCGCATAACGCGGTTCAGCAGAGCGCTCGATTGCGGCAGCAGCAGCCCGGCAATTTCGATATAGAGGTCGATGTCTCGCGTGAACCAGCCAACTGTATCGAAGCTTTCCGCCAGAGGCATGGTTCCCGCAAGCGATATGAGACCGTGTGTGGCGCGCAGTCCGACGAGACCGCAATAGGATGCAGGCGCGCGGACCGAGCCTCCCGTGTCAGAACCGGTCGCGATGTCCGCAAGTTCACCCGCAACCGCAGCAACCGAACCGGAGGATGAGCCGCCAGTCACCCTGTCGGGTGCTGCCGGATTGATGGGGCGCGGATAATGCGCATTGTCGCCGGTCAGTGAAAAGGCGAGCTCCTCCGTCTGAGTCTTGCCGATGAATTCTGCGCCTGCGTCGAGAAGTACCTGGACCGCCGGAGCAGTGGTGCGCGCCGGCGCTGTTTCTTCAAGTTTTTGCGGGTTGCCGCAACCGGTTTTGTAGCCGGCTACGTCAAAGATGTCCTTGACCGCGAGGGTGCAGCCCGAAAGCGGGCCACCCGGCTTCGGTTCAATCGCGGGGCCGTCTATATCCATGAAGGCGTTGAACGGATCGGTTCGCACCAGATTCATGTCGATTGTCTCATGTTTATGAACTTAACCTAAGAAGTTGTTCATTTTTTCGCAAATGCACAGTCTTGTCCATACGGAATGGATATTTTTGCTTGATTGTCGCGTCCCGAAGCCTTATGTGGCGGTTGCCCAAAGTCGCACGTGCCTGTGGGTGTCCGCCGACCCTCGATAAGGTGAGGGTATCGGTAAGGTACCTGGAACTAACCCCTCCAGTCGGTTTGTCGGCCAACCGCCAAATCGAGGACATCTTGAAGCAACGACGGTGCGGGCCTTTATGGTGTCTGCCGGCTGTCCAAAGGCCGGGGTTACTGCAGAGGCACACCCTCATTGCCGGAAGTGCGGATGGGATTCCCAACCAATCCAAGGCAGACAAAGCAGGAGCACGCGGACCAAAGAAGGCCTGTGGTTCCATCGTCGCATCGAACATTAGTTGCGGAGCCGGTTTTTCCACCAATCGGTTCCCTGGCAGATGATCGAATGCCCTTTGTCATCCGGAGACATCCGGATCTGATTGGGAGAACCCGATGACTACTGAACGCATTATTGATTTCCTGAACACCCGACGACCGGACGGCCCATGCCTTGTTGTCGATCTGGATGTTGTCCGTGACAATTTTACCGCCTTCAAGCGGGCATTGCCCGGCAGCGCAATTTACTACGCCGTCAAGGCCAATCCGTCGCCTGAGATCTTGCGGCTGCTTGCCTCGATGGGTTCGAACTTCGATGCCGCATCGGTGAGCGAAGTGGAAATGGCACTTGAGGCCGGTGCAACGCCGGACCGAATTTCCTTCGGCAATACGATTAAGAAGGAACGCGACATTGCCCGTGCGTTTGAGCTGGGCGTGACGATGTTTGCGGTCGACGCCAAGGAAGAGGTGGAAAAGATTGCCCGGGCGGCTCCGGGCGCGCGGATTTTCTGCCGTGTGCTGACCGACTGCGAAGGCGCCGAATGGCCGCTGTCGCGCAAATTCGGCTGCGCGCCCTCCATGGCCTCGGACGTCCTGCGCTTCGGCCATGCGCTGGGGCTCGAAGCCCATGGCGTATCTTTCCATGTCGGCTCGCAGCAGACCGACCTTAATGCCTGGGACGGTGCACTTGCCGATGCGCGCGGCGTGTTCGACACCCTGGCTTCCGACGGGATCGTCCTCAAGATGGTCAATATGGGAGGCGGTTTTCCAACCCGCTACCTGAAGGATATTCCGACGGCCGAGACCTATGGTCAGGCGATATTCCAGGCGCTGAGCCGGCATTTCGGCAACCGGATCCCGGAAACGATCATTGAGCCGGGCCGCGGCATGGTCGGCAATGCCGGGGTCATCAAGGCCGAAGTCGTACTGGTTTCGCGCAAGGCCGACAATGACAATCTGCGCTGGGTCTATCTCGATATCGGCAAGTTCGGCGGTCTTGCGGAAACGATGGATGAATCGATCCGCTATCCGATCCGCACAACCCGCGATGACGACCGGTTCGAACCCTGCGTGCTTGCCGGCCCGACCTGCGACAGCGCCGATGTGCTTTATGAAAAAACGCCCTATCCGCTGCCGGTATCGCTGACAATCGGTGATGAAGTGCTGATCGAGGGAACGGGTGCCTATACGACGACGTACTCAAGCGTGGCGTTCAACGGTTTCGAACCGTTGAAGTCGTACGTTATTTAGTCCTCACGCCGTACGCGCCTTTGGCGCTGGCTCCGGACGGGGCGGGCCAAAGGGCCCGACGCGCGGTCGCGCATGCGCCTTCGGCGTTTGGTGTCCCACAAACGCAGCCGACCGGCTGCCGGGCGACTTTTCGCCCGCGCCCGCGCAGGCCAGCCGCGCAGCGGCGATGCGGCCGTGAGCGATAACAATACTTCCCGACGCGCGGTCGCGTTTGCGGTGCTGTGCACCGTACTCTTTTTCCATTTTGGTCCTCCATGGGTAAAAGAGATCGGAGCGCACATCGCTTCGCAAGGCCGACGGGCCGTCGCCGCTTATGCGGCGCGCCCGCGCAGGCCAGCCGCGAAGCGGCGGTACGGCCGTGAGCGTGAACGATTGAGCCCACGCTTGCGCTGCTGCGTGCAGTCATAATTTCACTGCGACGTGAAATCGCCGCCTGACTGTACACCCAGTTGCCGCTTGACGGCATCGATGTCGCCTAGAACCCATAGCTCGGTTATCTGTTTGCCATCGGTTGTGAAGAAGGCTGCTCCCGACCAGGTGATTTTTTTGCCAGTGGGGGCAATGCCGTAAAACGTTCCTTCATGCGTGCCGACAAATTCCATGCGCGCAACGGCACGGTGCCCCTCGGTCACGATATCCTGGATGTTGCAGATGAAATCCGGCAAGGACTGACGCACGGAGCGCAGATATTGGATAAAGCCTTCCGGGCCGTCATGTCGAGGGCCTAATGAGCCGCGAAACAGAAAATCCGGGTGCAGAATTTGCCGCGCCACGAATTCGTTTCCGGTGTTCCAGACCTCTAGATAGAAACGCTCTATGAGCCGTGTGGGTGTAGCTGTCATGCCCGTTAGCCTCAATTCTCCGCTCAGGCGGACAGATCGACAATACCGCAGTCACCGGATTCGGTGCCAAAGGCGAGCTGGATGCCTTTCTTGCTCCATGCCATCGCGCTGACGGCGCCCTTGCCGCCGCGACGAAGCAAGCCTTCCTTCTGATCGGAAAACCGCGCGGCCATGATCATGCCGTCGGCGTAACCGATAGCAACGACATCGTCGGCCGGGTGGCAGGCGACGCGGGTGACCATGGTATCGCCGCGTGTTCCGAGTTCCAGCGGCGCCTTGCCCATGGGGCCGTCCTTGCCGGCAAACGGCCAGACGATCGCCGCCGGCGCACCGGAGGAAGCCAGCCATTTTCCCCTGGCGCTCCAGCTGGTGGATTTCACTTTTGCCGGATATCCGGACATGCGCATGTGCTTGCTGTCTTTCAGCCGCCAGCTATGTAGGGCATTTTCCTGCATGCAGGAAACGACGTAATTGCCGTCCGGTGAAAAGACAACGTCCGTGTGGGCGCCTTTCCATTCCAGATCGATTGGCGGGGCATCGGTGCCAGCCCAGTGCAGCGAGACGCCATTGTAGCGTGCAGCGGCAATGCGCATGCCCTTTGGCGCAAAGGCAAGCCCCTCAACGGTGCGCTGTTCCTGGAATTCGGCAAGCGTGCCGTCTGCCATGCGCACATTGGCGGATCGCCCCGTGGCGAAGCCGAGGGCGCCCTGCGGCCCGGCGGCGATGCAGTTGATCCATTTGACGGGGGTTTCGGCGAGCGTCTCGGTGTTGCCGTCTGCGGTGAGCCGGCTGATCTTGCCGTCCTCGCCGCCGGTCAGAAGCGCTGCGCCTGTCTGCTCCGGCGTCGCGCAAAGGAGACCATCATGGATTTCGGCGCTCTTGTGTCCATGGTCGAGCCAGTGGACGGTTCCGTCGGCAAGGGCAAAAAAAGGAACATCGCCGAGAAATACAGCGGTGATGCAGTGACCATCCAGGTCGAGCGGGGCAATGGTTGGCATCTCGCTTCGCTCTAGGCCTGGCAGGCTTCAAAGGTGCGTTTCAGTTTTTCGGCGTCGAGATCGCGGCCGACGAAAACGATGCGGCTTTCGCGTTTTTCGTCCGGTTTCCACTGGCGCTGGTGATCGCCCTCGACGATCATGTGAATGCCCTGCACCACATAGCGCTCGTCGTCGTCATCAAAGGCGATGATGCCCTTGAGGCGCAAAATATTGGGTCCGTCGATCTGTGTGGTCTTCTGTATCCACGGGAAAAACCGGTCCGGCTTCAGCGGGCCGGATCGCAGCGAAATCGACTGAACGGTCGTATCGTGAATGTCGGCCGCGTGGCTGTGATGGTGGTGATCGTGATCGTGGTCGCAACCGGGGCCGCAGGCGTGATCGGGGTGATCGTGATCGAGAAACTGCGGATCATTGTCGAGCGCACGCTGCAGGTCAAAAGCGCCGCGATCAAGAACGCTGGCGAGTTCAACGCCCGCCCTCTCGGTTCGATGGATGCGGGCTGACGGATTGATGGCGCGGATTGTCTGTTCAAGCCCGATCAATTCGTTTTCGTCGACAAGGTCGGTCTTGTTTAGCAGCACCACATCGGCGAAGGCGATCTGGTCTTCGGCTTCGCGGCAGTCATCGAGACGCAGCGGCAGATGTTTTGCGTCGACCAGCGCGACAACGGCATCAAGCCGGGTTTTTTCGCGCACGTCATCATCCATGAAAAATGTCTGGGCGACAGGGGCGGGGTCGGCAAGACCTGTGGTTTCGACAACGATGGCATCGAAGCGTCCGGGCCGGCGCATCAGGCCTTCGACAACCCGGATCAGGTCGCCCCGCACCGTGCAGCAAACGCAGCCATTGTTCATCTCGTAGATTTCTTCATCGGATTCGACGATCAGATCATTGTCGATGCCGATTTCACCGAATTCGTTGACGATGACGGCGTAACGCTTGCCGTGGTCTTCCGACAGGATGCGGTTCAACAATGTGGTCTTGCCCGAACCGAGATAGCCGGTAAGAACTGTGACCGGAATGGGGCTGGCGGTTTCGCTCATATGCAGCTCCTGACTAGAGCACGTCTTGATAAAATGGACTTATTCGACCGAGGCGATTTTGGCTGCTGACAAGGCGGGTCGCACGCCGTGGTGCCTCCCCACCACAAGTGCGAGCCAACGCAGTCAGCGGGCAAAATCGCCCGGCCCGTTCATCTCTGAGTATCAAAACGATAGTCCTTTCAGGGGTGGCGGCAAATCGGCTCATCGGCGTCGTTGCGCCGCTTGCCCGATGCACCACATCGCGCTGCGCGCTGCGTCTGGCCGAGTGGGCCGATTGTCCGCCATCAAATGATTCCATTTTATCAAGACGTGCTCTGGTGACACCGCATATAGGTTATTGCCGGTGTCTGCGCTAGGGCGCATCAGTCAAATCGCGTTGTGTCGAAGGCGTGAATATCCTCCAGCAGTTCGATGAAACCGGCAACGGCGTGGTCAATCAGTGCCTGGCCCTTTTGAGCAGTCGCCGAAAGTGCATTGCCCGCCGCGCCTTGCGGGTTGAGATCGGACATTTTCCAGCCGAAGGCGTGTGGTCCGTAAGCCCTCAGGTGGGTCGCCGAACGGGTGAGTGTTTCCTGGAACGAACAGAAATCCGCAGCTTTGCCGATATCCACAAGGTCGGGATGCAGGGCAAGCATGACCGAGGTTTCCTTTTCGCCGGCGTGAATACCGATGGCATTTTCATGGTCAGAGATCACACCCTGCGGCAGCCCGAACCGCGTCCAGCTAGTGGCGACTGACAACATGTTGAACTGAACCCGTGCCTGTGTGGCGACAACAGTCATAAGAGGAGCGTTGCCGCCATGCGCGTTCAGCATGACGAATTTTCGGACGCCCTGCCGCGTCAATTCCTCGGCGACGCCCAACCAGCGCCGGATTGCTTCGTCCCAGGCAAGACTGCGGGTTCCAGCCACACCCATATGCTCGACTGAATAGCCGACCGGCTCGGTGGGAAGAAATGTCACGGGAAGATGGTCCGGCAGCGCCTTTACAGTGGCATCGACAATTCCCTGCGCTATCAGCGCATCGGTCTCGAAAGGCAAATGCGGACCGTGCTGTTCGTGGGCACCAAGTGGCAGAACGGCGATCCAGTTCTGCCGTTCGCCGGCGTCCAGACCGGATTTGTTGTCATCCCAATGGCGTGCGGGAAATTCCATCGATCTTTGGGTCTCCGGTTTTGGAAATGGCGCGACACTTTCACATGACGCTCTATCTGGCGAACACAGTATGTCGAACCGGTGGCCGTATCAAACCGGTCTGGCAGGATTGCACGGCCGTGGTGTTTCACTACCGCAAGTGCCGGCCAGCTCAGCAAGCGGGTAAAATCGCCGGGCCCATTCATCTGAAAAGTTCAACGGCGACGTCCCTTCACGGGTGGCGGGAAATCGGCCCATCGGCGCCGTTGCACCGCTTGCCCGATGCACCGCATCGCGCTGTGCGACGCGCCTGGCCGAATAAACCGATTTTTCGCCATCAATTGATGCCATTTAAACAAGATACAGCCTCTATTTTGAATTAGAGCTCCCAGGCGCTATATTTGATTGCCCGACTATACCTGTGCGCAGCAGGTGGATGAGGAGGCCGGCATGGCCAAGAAGAACAAAGACAACGGTGAAAAGAAGAATTCCGAGGAAAAGCTGGAACTATTTTCCCAGCTGGCAGCGTCGGCGCGATATTCGCGCACCCTCTTGTCCCGGCAACTTTTGTCCAGCGGTCTTTATGCAGGCCAGGATGCCGTGATCCTGGCTCTGGAGGCCAATGACGGGATGTCCCTGTCCGCAATAGCCGATCAGCTTGGTGTGCGTGCGCCGACCATGACCAAAACGATTAACCGGCTCGCGGCCCAGGGATTTGTCGACAAAAAGGATTCCCAGACCGATGCGCGTCTGTCCCATGTTTTCCTGACTACAGAGGGTCGTGAGGCAGTGAAATCAGTGCGCAAGGCCATCAGGAAGTCGCAAAAGCTGGCACTTGGGGACATGAGCGCCAAGGATGTGAAGTCCCTGATCAAGCTGCTGAGGAAAGTCGAAGAAAATATCGCCGCCACACTTGGCTGAGTGCACATGGTGCAGCTCTCTTTAAAAATTTTAATTTTTAATTTAAAACGGACCTAAAGTTTAAACGCGGTCGGGCCGAACTGCCCGGGTGAATTGCCGAGGGGTGCTGTTCTTGGGCCAGAAGGTCAAACTTTCAACAATCGCGGATTCGCTGGGTCTGTCGACCGCTACGGTTTCACTTGCACTGCGCGACAGTCCACTGGTCGCCGATGCGACCCGGGAGAAAATCAAGGAGCAGGCGCAGGCGTTGGGCTATATTTACAATCGCCGGGCAGCGAGTCTCAGAACATCGCGGTCGGGGATTATCGGCGTTGTCGTTCATGATATCATGAACCCGTTCTATGCCGAGATCCTGAGGGCGATCGAAAGTGAACTCGACCGCAACCGGCAAACTTTCATTCTGTCCAATCACTACGATTCTGTCGAAAAGCAGCGCAATTTCATTGAAACCCTGCTGCAGCTTGGTGGCGACGGCGTGATCATGTCACCGGCAATCGGAACGCCGAAAGAAGACATCAAACTTGCCGAAGATAACGGTATGCCGGCAATCCTCATTGCCCGCTCCGTTGACAATGTCAGCCTGCCAACCTATCGCGGCGACGATGCCTTCGGTATTGCGCTGGCAACCAACCACCTGATCGGCATTGGCCACAGCTGTATCGCCATGGTTGGCGGAACTGACCAGACATCGACTGGACGGCACCGCTACCAGGGTTACGTGCAGGCACTGGAAAAGGCGAATATCAAGGTCGATCCGGAGCTGCGCATTCCAGGGCCGCGAACAAAACAGGCCGGTTTCGAGGCGGCGGTCAATTTCCTTTCATTGCCGCAAAAACCGACAGCGGCCGTGTGCTGGAATGATCTGGTCGCAATTGGACTGATGAACGGAATCGCCCGCGCCGGTCTTGTTCCGGGCAAGGATATATCCGTAACCGGCTATGACGATCTGGAAGAGGCGTCGATAGCCACACCGTCGCTGACGACCGTGTGGAACGGTCAGTCGGAGGTCGGACGCATGGCCGCGCGCGCGCTGCTCGACAAGCTCAACGGATCATCGGATCCGGACGGGTTGCATCTCATCAGGCCGGAAATGCGCATTCGCCAGTCGACGTCACCGCTCAAATAGGTTTGCCGTTGGCCTTTGCCGCCGCGTAGCTGCGCGCGGCGTCACCGAAGGCCTCAAACAGGCGTTTTGAGCTTTCGTCCGTTTGTGCCCAGTATTCCGGATGCCACTGAACACCGACCGCAAAAGCCGCCGCATCCCTGACGGACACCGCCTCGACTACGCCGTCCTGGGTCGTTGCTTCTACCTTGAGACCCGGCGCCAGATTGCCAATCGCCTGGCGATGCAGTGAATTGACGAGCACTGTCGAGCCGCCGAGGACGTCTGTCAGGCAACTGCCGGGCTCAACGGCGATTTTCTGGCGTATGCCAAATCGAACATCGGGATTGTTACTTTCCGGACGGCGATGGTCGAGATTTCCGGGACGATCCTGAATTTCGGTCACCAAGGTGCCGCCGAGCACAACATTGAGTTCCTGGATGCCGCGACAAATTGCCAGCAGTGGAATGCCGCAATCCAGTGCGCGGCGGATGAGCGGCAGGCTGGTGGCGTCCCGAGCCGGATCATAGGGGCCGTTGGATTCCGTTTCGTCGTCGCCATAATGCACCGGACTTACATTGCTGCGTGCACCGCTGATCAGAACGCCATCGACCCGGTTCAATATGGCATCGATATCGGCTTCGCCAGACAGGTCGAGACCAAATGCCGGCACGATCATCGGAATGACATCGGCCGCATTCAGTGCCGCCGATACGTATTGCTCGGGGCTTGCATGCCAGACATAGCCGTCCATTTCTCTCGTATCGGCTGGAATGGCGATGATGGCCCTGGGCATGATGGCTCCGGATTGCGATAATGTTTCGGGCTATGTAGTGCAAAGCCGGCCGCTTGCAAACCACTGTCTGTGCGTCATGTCTTCACATCACCGACATAGGCCGAAAAATCCATACAAATCATTTGCATAAGCAATGACAAAGTGTAGTCTGAAAATCGACTTATCCGGCACATTTGCAACTACGCCGAAGGCGATTTCCGACAGGAGGACAATTATGAACCGTCGCTCATTCATCAAGAGGGCGGGTGTAGCAGGCACAGGTGCAGCAGCCTCTGTGGCGCTCGCGGCACCAGTGGTGGCGCAGGAGATGCCGAGTATCAAGTGGCGGCTGTCTTCGGGTTATCCGAAGCTGCTGGATACAATCTACGGAAGCGCAGTTCTGTTTGCCGATTCCGTGCGTGAGGCAACCGACGGAAAATTCGATATCGAGGTGTTCGCGGCGGGTGAAATCGTCGATACGCTGGACGGGCTTGAAGCGGTCAAGGACGGAACCATCGAGATTGCAAGCACCGGGTCCAATTATTTCTGGGAAACGGATCCGGCTTTTGCTTTCGGCACCGGTGTGCCGTTCGGTCTCAATCAGCGCATGATGAATGCGTGGCTGTACGAAGGCAAAGGCCTCGAACTGCTCAACAAATTCTACAGCAAGTACAATATTATCGGATTTCCGTCGGGCAATACCGGTGCGCAAATGGGCGGATGGTTCCGCCGGGAAATCAACTCGCTGGATGATCTGGAGGGACTGAAGTTCAGGATTGGCGGTTTTGGCGGTGAGATCATAAAGAAGATCGGTGTGGAGCCGCGCGAACTGCCTGCCGAGAAAATCTACGGCGCGCTGGAAAACGGCAGGATCGATGCGGCCGAATTTGTCGGACCCTATGACGATGAAAAGCTCGGACTGAACCGGGTGGCGAAATACTACTATTATCCCGGATGGTGGGAAGGCGGTGTGGCGCTGATGAACCTGATCAACCTGGAAAAATGGGATGCCCTGCCGAAATCCTATCAGGCGGCCGTGCGAAGCGCCTCGGCGATGGCAAACACGCAGTTGACCGCACGCTACGACACCCTCAACCCGCCCACCTTGAATGCACTTATTCAGTACGGAACCGTCCTGCGGCCCTATTCGCACGACATCATGACCGCGTGTTTTAATGCTGCCGAGGAGACCTATGCGGAGATTTCGGTTGAAAACGCCAATTTCAAGACACTGCACGATTCCTATATGGGTTATCGCCGGGACGCCTATCTGTGGTTTCAGATGTCGGAATATGCGCAGGATGCATTCCTGATGCTGCAACAGCGGGCCGGGCGCCTCTGAACTGCACGTTGACGTTGCCAGTTCCAGCCATGTGCACCGCAATAATCTATCGTTCCAGCAACCGCATGCGCACGATAAAGGTGTTTGTCCGATATCCGGTGCGGTGCACAATCGAATTCATTTGACGCACTGCACTGGAAAATCAAAATAGGCGCCCTACCGTCTTACAACGGAACGGCGGCGGCTTGTGGAGGCTGCGCCGCGGAGGACTGGATGACGCTGCACGACGTGTCGCTTGACGACAAGTTCGACCTGACAAAAAACAGGGTATTTGTAACCGGCACGCAAGCTGTTGTCCGGCTGCTACTCATGCAGAAGGAACTTGACCGCAGAGCAGGACTGAACACGGCCGGCTTCGTATCAGGCTATCGCGGTTCGCCGCTTGGCGGCCTGGATCAGCAATTGTTTCAGGCTCAAAAGATGCTTCAGGCAAGCGATGTCGTCTTCCAGCCGGGCATCAACGAGGAACTTGCGGCGACCGCCTGCTGGGGAACGCAGCAGGCCGAGCTCTATGGAAACGGCAAATATGATGGGGTCTTTTCG
This sequence comes from Hyphomicrobiales bacterium, assembly GCA_024244645.1. GTDB lineage: Bacteria > Pseudomonadota > Alphaproteobacteria > Rhizobiales > Rhizobiaceae > Hoeflea_A. The sequence goes on along the minus strand of JAAEOH010000169.1, from coordinate 12,000 downwards.
ATCTGGTACGGCAAGGGTCCCGGCGTCGACCGCTCCGGCGATGTTTTCAGGCACGCCAATCTTGCCGGCAGTTCCAGACATGGCGGCGTCCTTGCCCTGATGGGCGACGACCATACGGCTGAATCATCGACAAATGCCCACCAGACCGAGTTCCTTTTCGTCGATATGATGATCCCGATCCTCAATCCGGCGGGCGTGCAGGAAATCATCGACTACGGGCTTTACGGTTTTGCGCTTTCGCGTTTCGCAGGCACCTGGGCGGCCCTGAAATGCGTCAAGGATAATATCGAATCGACACAGTCGGTTGAAGCTGGTCTCGACCGGCTGAAGATCGTTCATCCGGAGTTCGACATGCCGCCGGGCGGGCTGAATATCCGCCTGGGGGAACTCGATATGCTCGGCCAGGAAGCGCGCCTGCATGAATACAAGAAGGCTGCAGCAGGCGCGTTTATCCGGGCCAACAATCTGAACCGCATTATTTGGTCGGGCGGCAGCAGTCCGAAAATCGGCGTCATCAGCGTCGGCAAAAGCTTCCTCGACGTCCGCCAAAGCCTTTCCGATCTCGGTATCGACGAGGATGAGGCAAACCGGCTGGGCGTGCGACTGATGAAAATCGCGACGCCCTGGCCGCTGGAATTTGAAGATTTCCGGGAATTCGTCGACGGTCTCGAAATGGTTATCGTTGTCGAGGAAAAACGCTCGCTCATTGAAACGCAATTGCGCGAAGAGCTCTATGGCACGGCCCACCAGCCGGTCGTGGTCGGCAAACGCGACGAACACAATAACTGGCTGTTTCCGTCCAAGGGCGCGCTTGATCCGAATGACATCTCGGTTGCCCTCGGCGAACGCATATTGCGGGTGATCGGTCATTCAGAGGAGATCGACCAGCGCGTCAAGCGCATGCGCCAGTTCCAGGCAATGCTGACGGACATCACGGATGTAGCGGTGCGTGCACCCTATTTTTGTTCAGGGTGCCCGCATAACAGTTCCACAAAGGTGCCCGAGGGTTCAAAGGCCGCAGCCGGTATAGGATGCCATTTCATGGCCTTCTGGATGGACCGCGATACGCAGGGCTTTACGCAGATGGGCGGCGAGGGCGCCCAGTGGGTGGGGCAGGAACCGTTCAGCGAAACCGGGCATATATTCCAGAACCTGGGTGACGGCACCTACAATCATTCCGGAATATTGGCACTGCGCTTTGCGCTCGCCGCCGGCTCGAATGTGACCTACAAGATCCTCTACAATGATGCGGTCGCCATGACCGGCGGCCAGCATCATGAGGGCGGACTGACCGTCGATGCCATTGCGCGCCAGGTACGGGCCGAGGGTGTGGAACGCATTGCGCTGGTGTCCGACGAACCTGACAAGTATCCGAAAGGCATGGATTGGCCGGCGCGCACGACCTTCCATCACCGTTCCGAAATGGACGCGGTGCAGCGCGAGCTCAGGGATGTCAAGGGTGTGACCGTCCTCCTGTACGACCAGACCTGCGCCGCGGAAAAACGGCGTCGGCGCAAACGCGGTACTTATCCGGATCCGGACAAGCGGGTGATTATAAACGAGCTGGTCTGCGAAGGATGCGGCGATTGCGGCATCCAGTCCAACTGCGTTTCGGTGCAGCCCGTCGATACTGAATACGGCCGCAAGCGTCGTATTGATCAGTCGAGCTGCAACAAGGATTTCTCCTGCGTGGAGGGTTTCTGTCCGTCATTCGTGACCGTGCATGGCGGGAAAATCAAAAAGGCCGGCGGCATTGCGCAGAATTCCGACCCGCTTGAGGGCGTGCCGGATGCGCCGGCCGTGCTGCAAGATGACGGATGGGCCTGCGTGATTACGGGTGTCGGGGGAACCGGCGTAGTCACCATCGGTGCCATTTTGGGCATGGCCGCCCATCTTGAGGGCAAGGGCTGCGGCATGATCGACATGGCGGGGCTGGCGCAGAAGGGCGGCGCGGTGTTTTCCCATATACGCATATCGGCCCGACCCGAAGATATCACGGCCATTCGTGTGCCCGCCGGAAAAGCCGATCTGATCCTTGGATGTGATCTGGTGGTTTCCGGATCGCGCAAGGTGCTGGCATCGGTCCGTGAGGGTAAAACCCTGTTCATTGCCAATACGGCCGAGATCATGCCGGGAGATTTTGCCCGCAATGCCGATTTCTCCCTGCCGATCGCACGGCTCAAGCGGACAATTTTAAAAACTGCAGGTGAAGAGCAGACGGTGTATTTCGATGGCACCAAAGCCGCGACGGCGCTGTTCGGCAATGCAATCGCCGCCAACATGTTCATGCTCGGACTTGCGTGCCAGCGTGGTGGGTTACCTGTTTCTGCCGACGCGGTCGAACGGGCGGTCCAGCTGAACGGCCAGGCGGCGGACATGAACATTGCAGCCTTCCGTTGGGGCCGTCGGGCCGCTCATGACCCGGGCGCTGTTCGCGACCTGACGGAAGCGGTCCATAAACCAAGCCGGGCGCAGCAACTTTCGCAAACGACCGATGAAGTCATCGAACGGCGGCACCGTTTTCTGACCGCTTATCAAAACAGGAAATATGCGGAGCGCTTTTCGCAACAGATTGACGGGATTAGATCCGTTGATGAACAGCTTCACGGGAAGGCAGGCGCGTTGACCGATACCGCAGCACGCAATCTGTTCAAGCTCATGGCCATCAAGGACGAATATGAGGTGGCGCGACTTTACAGCGACGGCAGTTTCCTGGCCCAACTAAAAGACCAGTTCGACAGCTGGAACAGTCTGGAATTCCATATGGCACCGCCTGTTCTGGCCAAACGGGACGAGAAGGGCCATCTTCGCAAGCGTACGTTTGGACCGGTCATGATGAAACTTTTTTCCGTTCTTGCTTCTTTGCGGGGCCTTCGCGGATCGGCAATCGATGTGTTTGCCTATCAAAGTGAAAGACGCGCCGAGCGCCAGCTGCTTGCCGAATATGAATCGCTGCTCGGTGAGGTCTGCGACAGTACCACGCGCGACAATTACGATGGGGCTGTTGCGCTGTTGAACTACCCGCAGGGCATTCGTGGTTTCGGGCACGTCAAACAACACAGTATTTCGGTTGCAAAGAGCGAACTAAGCGAACTCAAACGGGCGTTTGACAACAACGGATTGCGAGTTCCGGAAGCTGCTGAGTAATCAAATATTTACCGTTTTTTGAAATAGTCCAAACCGGAGGAACACCTACAATCTCCTGTTGTAGCGGGCTGGCGCCGTTTTGCTACTTCCGGTAATATATTTCTAAAACCTTCTTTAAGGCTTTTGCGGTACGTCTCATTACACCTGAAAAGGATTGGTGTTAATGGGCGGAAATCAACAGGGGCAAATACCGACGGATGTCTATCTGTCGTTTGTCCGGTCGCTTTACGGCAATCGCATGACAATGCGAACCGGCATGATCGCGCATGTCGGCACCAGCCTGCTGATTTTCTGGAAGGTCGATGATCCGGTCTATGTCGGCTTCGGCGTTTTCATTTTTCTGATCTTCCTCGCACGTTCCTGGTCGATGAACCTGTTTGACCGGACCGAGTTCTCGCTCGATCACCGCGAAACGATCTCTTTCTGGGAAAGGGTCTACATCTTCGGCGTCGGTCTGCTGGGACTGACGATCGGCGCTATGAACGGATACAGTTTTCTAGTCACCGGTGACACTTTTGCCGAACTGGCCTGCCTGTCGCTGACGATGGGTTCGATGGTCTCGGTTGTCGGACGCAACTACGGTTCAAAGACCAATGTGGACGTCATTTCCCTTGCGGTGTGCCTACCGGTTCTGATCAGCCTGCTTCTGGTTGGCAACATCTACATGGCCGTCCTTGGACTGCTAATCATACCGCTGCTTGTGACCACCCGTTCCATGGCGAACGGCGTGCGCGACTTTCTGTATGAAAACGTGCTGAGCCGGCGCGAAATCGCCATCATCGCAGACCGTTTCAATACCGCGCTCAACAACATGCCGCACGGCCTGTTCATGCTTGACGAAAACAGTCGCATTGTCGTCGCCAACAAAAAGGCTGCGGAACTGCTTTCGGTCAACAGCCGTGAAATGCTGAGCAACCATCGACTCGATGCGGTTCTGCGCTATGGCGTGCGTCGCGGCGGGCTTACGGCAAATCGTGCAACGATAATCCGAAGACAGCTGAAGTCTCTGATTGACGGATGCGAGTCGCGTGCACTGATTCATTTTTCCGAGGAGCTCTACCTCGAATTCACCGCAAGGCGCCGCAAGGACAAGGGCGTTGTTCTGATTTTCGAAGATGTCACCGCGCGCATCAAGGCAGAAGAGAAAATTGTCTATATGGCGCGCTACGACAGCCTGACCGGCCTGTCGAACCGGGGCTATTTTTCCGAGCTGGTGGAAATTTCCGTAGGGCAGATGCGCGATGACCAAAAATTTGCGCTGGCTGTTGTCGATCTTGACGACTTCAAACATGTCAACGACACGAACGGACACATGACCGGCGACCGGCTGCTGTGTGCGATATCGGCGCGTCTTGCCAGTATTGGCCGTGACCGCATGATACTGTCACGATTTGGCGGCGACGAATTTGTCATATTCATGAAAGACATCCGCGACGCGGCCCATGTCGATAAAATCATGACAGAGCTTTTCGATGCTATTCGCGGCACGTATCTGATCAACGGCAACAAGCTTTTTGTCAGCCTGAGCGCAGGGGTCGTCATCGGATCCAAAGCCGAGTTCAAGCTTGAGGACCTGCAGATCAAAGCCGACCTGGCGCTTTATGAGACCAAGCATCATGACAAGAACAGCTGGGTCATATTCGCGGATGAAATGGATGAGAAATACACGCGGCGTCAGAAGCTGAAATCGGCACTGCGCGATGCGGTGAGGGAAAAGTCTTTCAACGTCGTCTATCAGCCGATGTTCACGGTGGAAACCATCCAGGTTGCCTGCTGCGAGGCGCTGTCGCGCTGGTATCATCCCGAATTTGGCGCGGTATCGCCGGCCGCCTACATTCCGCTGGCTGAGGAAATGGGCATTGTTGGCGAGCTGACACGCTACATGCTTGACGTTGCCTGCCGCGATTGCGCCAGCTGGAGCAACGGAGCAGCGGTTTCGGTCAACCTTTCGGCCAACGATCTGTGCAATCAGGAAATCGTATCGATGGTCGCTGTGGCACTGGAGGCTGCCGGACTTGATGCCAGACAGCTGCAGGTTGAAGTCACCGAAAGCGCCTTCGTCCAGGATGCCGCCAAGGCCAAGGCGATCCTGCAGGAATTGAGGGCGATGGGCGTGACCGTGGCGATCGATGATTTCGGCACCGGTTATTCCAGCCTGAGTTACCTGAACGTCCTGCCGCTCAACAAGATCAAGATCGACCGTTCGTTCGTTTCCGACATCACAAATGATGAGCGGACGCTCAAACTTCTCAAGGGCGTTGTGCATCTGTCGCGTGAACTGGGTCTTGAGATAGTCGTCGAAGGTGTTGAGACCGAAGAGCAGCTGGAGCTCATCCGCTCCACCAACAGCGCCGATCTCATTCAGGGCTTCATCTTCGGCATGCCGATGCCGAGCAGCGGTATATCCGAACTGACATCGAGCATGAGCACGGCAAAGTCCAGCACCTCGCAAGGCAATGCCGCTGCCGAGTAACCCGGCCGACAGCAGACTTTTTTACCCCGCACTACAATGCGACCCTTTTCACACCGGTATGCGGAGGCGGCTTTGCGCCAGACATGCGGATTTCCGGACGTCCCCAATGGTCAGCATTCAAGCCGTTGAACGCTGAAGCGCCTGTTGGGTGACGTGTGCGCGTTGAAATAAAAGCAAGGCTCAGGTCTGGTGAGACAATCCGTGGATTTTGGCAGTTGGAAAGGCTATGCGCGACGATACCAGGAACATGATGCTTGAAATCGGCGTCAGCACCGCGCTGAAGACGAGTGCATATCGTAGTGATGTGCCGTCATCTATGCTGGCACCGTTTGCCGCAAATGCGTCGCTCATGATCCCGATCAGAGCCGGCACACCGCCATAGGCAACGAGGGCGGTGACGAACATCATCATTGCGACAGCCGTGGCCCGGACCGATTGCCGGGCGATTGTGTGCATGGACGCCATTGACGGGCCGAATCCGGTTCCGGCGATGAAAAACGCCGCAAACAGTGCGCCATAGGCCAGATTAAGATCGCTGCCGTAATATACCACCATCAACGGTATCAAAGTCAGGCTGCAGGAAATAGCCGACCACCAGAATTCCCAGCGGCCATCCTTTCCCATCAGCTTGTTGACCACGATGCCGCCGGCAAATGTGCCGAGTATCAAACCGAAACCGAGGAAAGCGCCGCCAACCTGCGAGAACTCCTGAGTGCTCACACCATAGGACCGATGAAAAAATGCCGGTATCCAGGTCGCCGCACCGACGGTTGTGTAGAGCAGGGGGATCGCGATCAACAGGATCTGGATCTCGCGGCGTTTGAGCATCGAAAACACGTCATGTTTCCACGCGCCTGCAGCGGCAGCTGCGGGGTTTGTTTCACGCCTGTCTCTCAGCGCCACCAGGAGGATCGTCAGCGGAATCAGCCCGAACAGTCCAAATGCAACGAAGGTCATGCGCCAACCGATCTTTTCCATGACCACGCCGCCCAGAACGAGCCCGATCAGGGTTCCTATCGTACCTATCCCGGTGAATATCGATAGCCAAAGAGCACGCTGCTGCGCCGGGGCGGCGTCGGAAATCAGCGACTGGGCGGAGGGTATGCAGCCGGCTTCACTCGTTCCAACGAGCATGCGGCTTGCAAACATCTGGGCAAAACTGCCGGCCAGCCCACAGGCGGCCGTCGCGGCGCTCCAGGCGGCGAGGGCGATGCCAATGAGTCCGACCCTGTTCCAGCGGTCTGCGATGCGACCGGCTGCCAGACCCATGAATGCGTAGCACATGGCGAAGGCCAGTCCACCCAACAGTCCCATCTGGCTGTCCGACAGCCCCAGATCCGCCTTGATGGGCTCGACCATCAGGGAAAACAGGACCCGATCCATTTGGCTGACGAGATTGATCCCGCCCAAAATGATGACGACCAGAATAACATTTTGGCCGGACCGCACTCCGGCTTCGCTATTGGGCATAGTCAGTAACTGCTGCTTATTCCACCGCTAATTCAACTTTTAACGATTGTACGCCTCGCAGGTTAATATTGTTCTATTGCCGGCCTGTGCGACGCTTTGAATCGCGGGGGATCGTAAGGCGCAGTGTCAGGGTTGGAACGGGTTCTTTAAGGGCGGCTTTGGCCAATGATGCAGGTACGGACAGGCCCAACCTAAGCGGGTCCGGGGTCAGTCGTGCTGTCTCACCGTTTGTTGCAATCATAAATATATATCTGTTGATTTCGCGTTAAAGATCGTTAACCTTAAGACAAGGTTAACCGCCTAATTTGAACGATATAGCTTTAAAATTTTAAATTGTTTCGATACGATTAACGCATCATTAACCAGTGTGTCAGGGGCGGGATGTGACACAATCAGGCAGTGTATCTGAGTTCAACAGCAGACTTTATGACATTTTAGACCGAGTGGAATACCGTCGCATTGTAAGCGCCGAGGACATGGAAGACGTAGCACGGTTGCGGGAAAAGTCCTTCACCGCTGCCAATCTGCTGCCATTCCTCAAGGAAGGGCTGATTGACGATCTGGATTTCGATCCGCATGCCTACGTTTTCGGCATCTACTATGATGAGCGACTTGTCAGCACGGTCCGCATTCATCATGTAACGCCTGCGCATCGGGTCAGCACATGCGGCAAGGCCTTTCCGGAAATCCTGGACCCGATGCTTGATGCCGGCATGACGATGATCGATCCGGCCCGTCTGGCTGCGGATCCCGAGTTTCTCGCCGAGATACCCGCCATTCCCTATTTGACCCTGCGCATCGCGACGATGGCGACCGACTATTTCGAAGCGCATAAATGCTTTGCCTTTGTGAAGGTTCAGCACGCGGCGTTTTATCGGCGTGTCTTCAGAGCGCATCAGGTTGTTCCACCACAGCCGAACTGGAACTCCTACAATGTCGATGCCGTTCTGATGGCGGTAGACGTTCCAGCGGTCCTGCCGAAACTGTATGTCCGTTATCCGTTCTTCAGGTCGCAACCGTTCGAACGGCGGATGATGTTTGCCTCGCCGGAAGAGCTCGGCACCATGCCATTGACCATTCGTCCGACGGCCCGCTACCACCCTTCGGCCTGATCTCCTGTGACGACTTGCCCTGCCGGGCTGCATTGTGTATTCGATGCGGATATGCCAATTGCCTGCCCGGAGAACTGCGTTCCGGCGTTGAATGCGATTGGAACTGATGGATTGTCCGCGCAACAAATCGGACACCGCCGGCTTGGTAGGGGAGTATCTTTATGGCCGAACAAAATACCGGGCCCGTCGAGACGGGCGCCGAAATGGATTACGCGGAACACGAAAAAACCTACAACATGTTCCTGATGCTCGCCAAATTTGCCACGTTGGGCTGCATCTCCATCATCATTGGCATGGCTGTCGGGTTTTTTACGGCCGCCGGCATTATCACCGCCACCCTTGTAACAATCATTCTTATCGCAATCGGGTACTACTTACTGAAATAGGCCATCCGAAGCCGATTTGAGCGCGCCGCTGCCGCACCATTGCGGCAATCAGAAGTGCAGCGCGACCCCAGACCATGAGGAGTGAAGTGTGGTCAGCACCGTTTTCATTGCCAAAGAGACCCATCCCGAAGAGTCCCGAGTTGCCGCTTCCGTTGATTCAGTAAAAAAGATGATTGCACTTGGCCTGGAGGTCACAGTGCAAAAGGGTGCGGGCGCCGCTTCTCAGATACCAGATAATGCGTATGCTGATGTCGGTGCCAAGCTGAGCGCGGCAACCGCGGCAAAATCTGCAGATGTCGTGCTGCGCGTCCGGCGACCGACAGACGCAGAAATCAAGAACTACAAGAAAGGTGCTGCGGTTATTGCCATCATGGATCCCTATGGCAATGAAAAAGCACTCGCCGTTCTTGCCAAGGCCGGCCTTTCAACCTTTGCCATGGAACTGATGCCACGCATCACCCGTGCGCAGGTCATGGATGTGTTGTCGTCACAGGCAAACCTTGCCGGGTATCAGGCGGTTATCGATGCCGCTCACGAATTCGACCGGGCCATGCCGATGATGATGACGGCCGCAGGCACGGTGCCGGCTGCTAAGATTTTCGTCATGGGTGCAGGGGTTGCCGGACTGCAGGCCATTGCCACGGGAAGACGCCTTGGTGCGGTCGTCTCGGCAACGGATGTGCGACCCGCCGCCAAGGAGCAAGTTGCTTCGCTCGGCGGTAAATTCATCGCTGTAGAGGACGAGGAATTCAAAGCCGCCGAAACTGCCGGCGGATACGCCAAGGAAATGTCGAAGGAATATCAGGCCAAGCAGGCTGCGCTGGTCGCCGACCATATCGCCAAGCAGGATATCGTCATTACCACGGCCCTCATTCCGGGGCGCCCGGCACCGAAGCTGGTGAGCAAGCAGATGCTCAAATCCATGAAACCCGGTTCTCTCTGCGTTGATCTCGCGGTCGAGCGTGGCGGCAATGTCGAAGGCGCAAAGGCTGGCGAAATTGCCGAAGTCGAGGGCGTTCGTATTATCGGCTACAACAATGTCGCCGGACGCATCTCCGCGAGTGCATCGCAGCTCTACGCCAAGAATCTTCTGTCTTTCCTCGAGACGCTGATCGACAAGGACGCCAAATCGCTGGCGATCAATCCCGAGGACGAACTGGTGAAAGCCACCATGCTGACCCATGATGGCAAGATTGTGCACCCGAATTTCGGCGGTGCCACTGATACAAAGGGGGATGCGTGATGGCAAATTCCGCAGTCGACAAGGCGCTGGACAACCTTGAATCCGCAACCGAAGCAGTCGTCCAGGCCGTTTCCGAGCTGCCGGAGATTGCCGAAGCTGCGGGGGCAGCGGCGCATGGGGCAAGCAGCGGCATGATCGATCCGTTCGTGTTCCGGTTTGCTATCTTCGTGCTGGCTATCTTCGTCGGTTACTACGTGGTCTGGTCGGTTACGCCAGCCCTGCACACGCCGCTCATGGCGGTGACCAACGCCATATCTTCGGTGATCGTGGTCGGTGCACTGCTTGCCGTGGGAATATCGGCAAGCGGGCTCGCGACCGGGTTCGGTTTCATTGCCCTGGTGCTCGCATCCGTCAATATATTCGGTGGCTTTCTGGTCACCCAGCGCATGCTTGCCATGTACAAGAAAAAAGAAAAGTGAGGGGCTGATTGATGTCTGAGAGTTTCGCAGCCTTTCTATATCTGATTTCAGGTGTTCTGTTCATTCTGGCACTCAGGGGACTATCGCATCCAACGACAAGCCGTCGGGGCAATGTCTATGGCATGATCGGTATGGGCATAGCCATTGTGACCACGCTGGCACTTGCCACGCCGAGCGGTGGCGGTATTGGCCTGATCATCATCGGCCTTGCTCTTGGCGGCGGGGTCGGTGCACTTGTCGCGCGGCGCATCCCGATGACGGCCATGCCGCAGCTTGTTGCCGCCTTCCACTCGCTTGTCGGTCTGGCCGCGGTCATGGTGGCTGCGGCGGCGATCTACGCGCCTTCGTCTTTCGGAATTGGTGAAATCGGCGACATACACGCGCAGGCGCTGGTTGAAATGTCTATTGGTGTCGTGATTGGTGCGATTACTTTTACCGGTTCGATCATTGCCTTTTTGAAACTTGACGGGCGCATGTCCGGCAAGCCGATCATGCTGCCGATGCGCCACGCTGTCAATGCCGGTCTAGCGATTGCAATTGTCGTGCTGGTGGTGGTTTTGGTGTTGAGCGAGAGCACAGTTGTCTTCTGGCTTATCGTCGCCGCATCGCTGCTGCTGGGTGTGCTGATCATCATTCCGATCGGTGGCGCCGATATGCCGGTGGTAGTGTCGATGCTGAACTCCTATTCGGGCTGGGCGGCAGCCGGTATCGGCTTTACCCTCGGGAACTTGGCGCTGATTATTACCGGCGCGCTGGTCGGCTCGTCCGGTGCGATCCTTTCCTACATCATGTGCAAAGGCATGAACCGCTCATTTATTTCGGTCATTCTGGGCGGCTTTGGCGGTGAAACTGCTGCGGCCGCAGACGACGATATCGACCGTTCGGTCAAGCTCGGATCGGCTGAGGACGCGGCCTTCCTGATGTCCAACGCGTCGAAGGTCATCATCGTTCCGGGTTACGGCATGGCGGTTGCCCAGGCACAGCACGCGCTGCGTGAACTGGCCGACTTTCTCAAGGAAGCCGATGTCGAGGTCAAATATGCCATTCATCCGGTGGCGGGCCGCATGCCGGGCCACATGAACGTGCTTCTGGCAGAGGCCAACGTTCCCTATGACGAGGTGTTCGAACTTGAAGACATCAACTCGGAGTTCGCGCAGGCGGATGTGGTCTACGTGATCGGCGCCAACGACGTTACGAACCCGGCCGCCCGTGACGATCCTGATTCGCCCATCTACGGCATGCCGATCCTCGAGGTCGACAGGGCTAAAACCTGCCTGTTCGTCAAGCGCTCGCTGGGCTCCGGCTATGCCGGCATCGACAACACGCTGTTCTACAAGGACGGCACGATGATGCTGCTGGGCGATGCCAAGAAAATGACGGAAGACATCGTCAAATCGATAGATTGATTGTCTCTATCCATCAACAAAAAAACCCGCCTTGAGAGGCGGGTTTTTTGTTTGAAACAGTAACTAGCGCAAGTCTGGTTTAGATTGAATCATTTGACCGAGGCGATTTTGACCGCTGACAAGGCGGGTCGCACGCCGTGGTGTTATCCCACCACAAGTGCGAGCCAACGCAGTCAGGGGGCAAAATAGCCCGGCCCGTTCATCTGTGAGTATTAATACGATAGTCCTTTCAAGGGTGGCGGCAAATCGGCCCATCGGCGTCGTTGCGCCGCTTGCCCGATGCACCACCACCACAAGTGCGAGCCAACGCAGTCAGGGGGCAAAATAGCCCGGCCCGTTCATCT
>JAAEOH010000168.1 GCA_024244645.1 Hyphomicrobiales bacterium | reverse complement strand
GTGCACAATGAAAACCCAAAGCCGTACAAATGGGTCAAATCAGCCGACGAAATCCTCGCATCCGTCAAACGGTTCTGCCAGCGAACGCAGCAAACCCTATGCGGCGAATTTTAGATTCAGGTGACTAGGTCACCGACTCATTAAATCTGAGCCAAATTCTGATTGAAGCGAGTTTAACGGAAGCGAGATAGTGGTCATCTCGTTTGTCGTAGCGCGTTGCGACGGCCCGGAAGGGTTTGAGTTTGTTGAAGAACCTCTCGACGGCATTGCGCTGCCTGTAGAGTTGCGCATTGAAGGCCGGTGGATCGAGCCGGTGCGGCATGGCTCGGATATTGCCCCAGGCTTTGCGGTCTGCGAGCCGGGCGCGCAGCGCGGCGGAATCATAGGCCCGGTCAGCCAAAAGAATGTCGCCTGCTTTTACAGTGTCAAACATATCCACAGCGCTGCGTCCGTCGTGGGCCTGGCCTTCGGTGAGCTTCAAGACGATTGGCAGCCCGGCGGCGTCCACGAGCGCATGGATTTTGGTTGTCAGGCCGCCCCGCGAGCGACCCATGCAACGGGATCGGCTTTGTTTTTTTTACCATTGGCAGCATGCTGATGGACTCGAATGGATGACGGGTCGATCATCTGGATATCGCCGTCATAAGCCTCTGATACGGCTTCTAAAAGACGATCCCAAATGCCCGCCCTGCGCCACCGGTTGAAGCGGTTCACACAGGTCGTGTGAGGGCCGTAACGAGATGGGATATCCGCCCAGGGCGCACCCGTGCGCAAACGCCAGAATATGCCGTTCAGTACCCGCCGGTCATCCACCCGCGGCACGCCACGCGGCTTATTCGGCAAAAGCGGTTGGATCACATCCCACTCAAAGTCCGTCAGGTCAAATCGCGCCATAACAATCTCCTCGCTACGAGGAATTGAATCACATTTCAATCAGACTGGGAATCTGGAGGGTTCTGTGATGTTGCATGTGCCAGATGTAGCGGCTTGTTGTGATCGCGACCTCATTGAAGCCGGATTGAGCGAGCCCGCGTTTGCTCGGTGCTATGGGGATTTTATCTTGGCCGCCTGTTTTGGGCGTGATGAATACAACGGCAGTAAGCGCCTCGAAGCGGTGCACAGGCTTTTCGAGACGCGGCGGATATTATCAGATAGCTGCATTTGTGTTGTGCCCAGCGGCTAAGGGCGTCATTACTCGCTTGGATCTTTGGTGTTGCATGGCTTTGGGCGCAAGCCGGCTGCCCGGCGCGTATGGACACCAGAGCTGTGGTCTCGGGTTCCGTACCGTTTTGCGTCGTCATGAACTGTCATTCCAGAAGGCGGTTATCTCCCGGTAGCGCCATATGGCGAGTGTAACCATCTGTTCGCCACAGCAGGGGCATCTTCTTGCTGGTGGATTTGTATCTTCCGCGCGGTCCTCGTTTGTGGGCACATCCTGTTGCAGCGGAACCTCCAATAGCGATCGGCACTGTTCAAGCTTTTGGGCGCGATGCGCGTTAGCGAGAAAGCCATAATGACGAATGCGGTGGAACCCGTCCGGCAGGACATGCAGCAGGAACCGGCGGATAAACTCATGGGCGTCGAGCGTCATGAGCTTGGCTTTGCCGCGATGACGATAATCACGCCAGAGGAACGTGATCTTGTCGTTGGCCATGCTGACAAGCCGAGAATTGGCGATCGCAATGCGGTGGGTGCAGCGGGCGAGATAGGTCAGCACCTGTTTCGGTCCGCCGAAGGGTGGCTTGGCATAAACGACCCACTCGACACGGCTGACCCCGGCAATATGGCGCCTGAAAGTGGTAGGCTGTGCCAGTTCGGCAAGGTCGCCGAAGAAATTCAGCCTGCCGGCGTCAAAGGCCGCCTGCAATTCCTCCAGAAACAACCGGCGAAACAGCCGCGACAGGACTCGAACAGGCAGGAAAAAGCCGGGCCGGCAGGAGACCCAGCTCGTGCCGCCGGGCGATAGCCCGCCACCCGGTACGATGCAATGAATATGCGGATGATAGTGCAGGTTCTGGCCCCAGCTATGGAGAACCGCGATGAGGCCGATCTGTGCGCCCAGATGTTTTGGGTCGGCGGCAATTGTTCGCAGTGTCTCGGCGGCCGCCTTGAACAGGATGGCGTAGACCGCCGCCTTGTTCTGGAAGGCGATGGCGGCAATCGGCGCGGGCAGTGTGAAGACGACGTGGAAATAGGGCACCGGCAGGAGTTCTTCCTGCCGCGCGGCAAGCCAGTCCCGGCAAGCACGCCCCTGACACTTCGGGCAATGCCGGTTGCGGCACGAATTGTAGGCAATGTGGATCAGCCCGCATGACCGGTATCCTTGCATATGACCACCGAGTTCCGCGGTCCGGCACTTCTCGATCGCGCTCATCGTGCGACGCTCGACACGTCCGAGGTGGCCGTCACGGGCAAGCCGGTACGCTTCGCCATGGCGGCGGAAGATATCCGCCACCTCCAGTCTCGCTGACATGGCGAAGCCGGCTCAGTGCGGCGGCACCACATCCAGCTTCAGGCGATCAAGCGGACTTTGCGTTTGCCGGATGAGACCGTTCGAGACCTTAGTGTAGCGCGCCGTGCTCGACAGATTGTTGTGGCCGAGCAGTACTTGGATGATGCGGATATCGGTGCCGTTCTCCAGAAGATGCGTGGCAAAACTGTGCCGAAGCGTATGCACCGTCACACGCTTGTCGATACCAGCAGCGACACGGGCCGAGCGGCAGGCCGAATATAGAACCTGAACGTTGATCGGCTTGTTCTCTATGCGACCGGGAAATAGCCACTCCCTTGGCCGAGCCAGTTGCCAGTAAACGCGGAGGATGGATAGCAGTTGTGCCGAGAGCATTACATAGCGGTCCATGCCGCCCTTGCCATGCTCGATCCGGATGACGCCGCGGCGACTATCAATATTGCCGACCTTAAGACCGACCGCCTCAGAGGCGCGAAGGCCGGCGGCACAGGCTGTCGTCAACGCTGTCCGCGTCTTCAGGCTCGGCACTGCCTCCAGAAAGCGAACAACCTCATCGCTGTTCAGAACCACCGGAAGCTTCCTGGGCTTGCGGGCATAGGCGATCCGCTCGGGTATCTCGGCGCTGTCAAGCGTTACACCGTAGAAAAACCGCAGTGCGCAGACCGTCTGGTTCAGTGCCGGCCATGAAATCCCGTTCGAAACAAGATGCACCTGGAAGGCGCGAACATCTTCAAGATCCAGCCGGTCCGGCGAACGGTTAAAATACCGGCTGAACTTCTTGACCGCATGAATGTAGGATCGTTGCGTGGCCGGTGACAGATTGCGTACCGTCATGTCTTCGATCATGCGCTGCCGCAATCGGCTCACTTGTGGGCTTGTATCGGTCATAAAATGGTCTCCTGATATAGGCTGAGCTTCAACACTCAAATCCTTCCATCAGGAGACCAAACCAGCAAATCACCCCAATCCCGCGTAGCGGGTCCGTTCAATCCTGTTAATGGGTATGTGACCTAGACCGATTTTACCCTTAAAACAAAGTTCAGAAAATTATTGATCCAAGGATTGCTGATTGTATTGCGCTGGTGGCTGAAGGTCGCCAGCGCGTTGTTTTTGATCAGCCCGTCTCGGTGTCCGTCAATACCGAAGCCGCGCACCAGTTCCTGCGCGAATTTTACGTGCTGAGGGCTCGGATCGAGTTTGGCGTAGTGAAATTCGTGGGCTTTGACCAATTGATCGCCAAGCCCCCAAGGATGATCGGCGGTGGGCCTGAATTCAATATACCCGCGGCCCTGTGGCTTGTTGCACATGATCGTGTCATGGTCGAAGACCCCGCACATTGGGCTGTTTCGCCCGCCCCACTGAATGGACCGGCACAGGTACATCAACCCTCCGCATTCGGCATAGGTCGGCAAGCCTTGGTTGATCTTTTCCTTAATGTCCCGACGCAGTTTGGCGTTCGCGCTGAGGGCCTCTGCGCTGGTTTCCGGGAACCCACCGCCAATAAACAATCCGTCAATTTCCGGCAGTTCCAGGGAGGACAGCGCGTCAAAGAATACAACCCTCGCCCCAAGGTTATGGAACTCTTCCAAGTCGTCGGGGTAGTAAAAACCAAACGCGCGATCGCTGGGAACGCCAATCTTCAACCCACTGAATTCGGCCCGAACAGGTGACTTCTGACCCAATTCCAAATCCCTGGCCCCGGAGGCGATTTGGAAAAGCGCGGGTAGATCAACGGAAGACCCGACGATTCTTTCAACGGTCTTCACATAGGACAGCAAACCCAAGGTTTCGCCCGGCGTGACCAACCCCAGATGTCTTTCGTCCACGGAGAGGTCCGGGTTTTTCCATACTGATCCCAGTACCGGAAGGTCTGTGTATGCTTCAATTGCCGCGCGAAGTTTGCCTTCGTGCCGGGTACCGCCAACTTTGTTCAAAATGACGCCAGCAATCGGGACGTCGGCGTCGAAGCCTTGATACCCCTGTATCAACGGCGCGATCCCACGCGTCATACCGGTCGTATCGATGACCAAAACAACCGGTGTCGATGTCAGTTTTGCGAGCTGTGCGTTGCTATCGCGCCCCTTCAGATCGACGCCGTCGTAAAGACCCTTGTTAGCCTCGATCAACGAGATGTCGGCATCTTGGGACTTCATCGCCAATAGCTGCAGGATTTCAGCGTCCGTCATAGTGTTGAAGTCGAGGTTGTAGCAGTTTCGATCGCTGGCAGTGCTAAGCCACATAGGGTCGATGTAATCCGGCCCCTTTTTGAAGCACTGGACGGACTTGCCACTTTTGGTCAGATGCGATGCGAGACCAGCACTGATAACGGTCTTTCCCGAGGATTTGTGCGCAGCCGCGATCAGAAAGCGAGGCACGAGCTCAGTCGGCTTTCGTCAATTTGGTGGAATCTCTTGCGTCCCAAATTTCCCGGGCAAGCGCCTGCGCACTTTCAATGTCACTTGCTTTTCCCATTGTTTTCAGTGCAATCGCCACGGTCCCAGTGATTGATGCCTCAGCATAGGCGTTACGCAACTTGCCCCTCCAGACGCCGGAAAGATCCTCAACGTTCATGACTTGATCCACGGGCTGATGAGGATCGGGCAAAAGGACCGGCCAGGTCTCAATCTCGGGTTCCTCGCTTTCGAAGGTTGTCCAGACGACGGTTGGTTTGTTCGGCCGCCGTTCAATTTCGCCACCCTCCCCGCGAAAGACGGCCATACGCGGTTGGCCAAGAATGGCGGCTGCGCCTGCGTGGATATCCATGAACCCACGATGAAATATCCCCTGCATCATTATTGGCGCACTGAAAGGGTTGAGCATGCGTGAGAAGCTGTGAACCGGTGATCGAAGCCCGAGGATCGGCCTTAAATTCGATGAGTTCGCGAAGTTTTGGGCTCAGCACATCAAGCGACACATAGGCGAAGTTGAACATGCCAATATGATCTGCCGCCTCGCTGAGCGAATTCGCGGGCACAATTCCCAGTTGCCGAAGCGTTTCTTCCGTATAAACGCGGCCTGCCGTGTGGCCGTCAGTTCCATGCATGAATACTCTGTAACCGGCGCCCGCTAACGCCAGAGCTGCCAGGATAAACCACGGCAGTTGTATGCGTTTTCCGGCGTATGAAGACCAATCAATATCGACGCCCGGAATCCCGTCGGGAAGATCGAAGGTCGCCCGAGAGCCAAGGGTAAATCCTGCGATTTCTTCAGGGGCTTCTTCTTTGAGCCGCAAGAGCATCAGGAATGCTCCGATTTGCTCCGGGAGAGCGTCTCCATCCAGAATCATCTTCATCGACTGAATTGCCTCGTCGACGGTCAGGTGTCTTTGTTTTGTTTTGCCGCGCGCCAGGATCGCGACATATTTGGCAAAAGGATGCTGTTCCTGCATTTTACCTCCAACAGCCCCGGTTGGTGTGCAATTGTCTATTTCGCGCTCGCAACATTCGCGTCTGACAACGTTGTTGGCAATATTCGAAGCACAACTGCCACAAATCCGGTGATTACAAGTGTCAGGGCGATACCACCGCCCCCCAGGCCGAGTTCAACCGCGGACGGCTTATAATTGGCTATCTGCCCATCAAAAAAAGTGCTATTCGCCTGGTACCCTGGGAAGATGTCGATTGGAAACGCCTGCCCGCCGATCACAATCACATAAATCTGCGAAAACGCGCCGATAATTACCAAGGAAGACGCCAAGACAACTGATCTCCGTGATTGCAGTCCTTTCGGTCCCAGAGTGAGCGCAAGTGGAACGATCCCCCCCAAAACCACCTGCCCTATCCAAAACAAGACTGTGTAGATTCCACCGCTCATCAGGATGAACTTCTCGATGCCAGCGTGCTCAGCGGCGTATAGATTGGTGAGGTGCTGAACAGCGGTCAGATATAAGACCAGAGCGACAAATATTCCAAGCAACCGCCCTAAGCGACGAAGCAGGAAGTCCCCGAAATCCCTACCGGTTATGCGACAGAGCGACAGGGAAACGAGGATAAAGACTGCCAGACCAAACGAGAATGACATGGCGATGAAAAGGGGCGCCATGATAGCCGCGTCATATCCGGGCCTGGCAACAAGCCAGCCAAAAATGGAACCAGTTCCGGTGGTCAGAACCAAACGCCAGACAAACGCGACGGTCCCCGCAGCCTTCACAGTTGTTGGGGCTACTCCACGTGCCATTTGGACATAAAGATAGCCGATGACCACAGCAAAAAAGCCCGTGTACAAATAGATATTCCACGCAAAAATTGAGCTGAAATTGTATTTGGTCATTGCCACCAACAGCATATCAGGCCGGCCTAGATCCAGAACCAGAACGGCAAGCCCACCCGCAAGAAGTGCTATGGCCAGTACTGAAGACAATCTTGCAAGCGGCTTATAGGCTGCCTGCCCAAAAACCGAAGCGATCGATGCCACATTCAGGGCCCCTGACGCCGCCACAATCAGGAAAATGGCAAACACGTGCGGTATGCCCCAGAAGATCTGGTTGGTCATGCCTGTGACAATGTGGCCGTGGTGCTCAATATAAAACACACAAAGGGCGGCCAGCGCTATGAGGCTACCAAGAACCGTGCCTGCGATCCAGACGTGCGGTGTCGGCTTGATTTCTCTGTAGATCGTGCGTTCCATTGGCTAACCCACCTAGGACAGGTTCTGATATCGAACACCTGGATTCAGGTGAAGATCTCCGCGCAAGGCGGCAGATGGATATTCTCGGAGCGTTTGGGAAATATCGGAATTCGGGTCGTTAAGGTCGCCAAACAACATGGCACCATGTCCATTGGTGTTGCAGGCCTCAACACAGGCAGGAGACCCGCCAACATCAATTCGGTGCACACACAACGTGCAGCTTTCAACAGTACCTTTGCCGCGCGGCACATCAGTTTTTTGGTCTTCGAGAGGTTCATGAACGAACGACCGCGCTTTGTAGGGGCAAGCCATCATACAGTATCTGCACCCAATGCAGGCATGTTTATCCACCAGAACAATGCCATCGGCGCGCTTGAACGAAGCGCCGGTCGGGCAGACGTCAACGCAGGGAGGAGTCGAGCAATGTTGGCACATCACCGGAAGCGAAACTTCTCTGCCGGTCGCCATGTCCTTCAAATCGACCTTCCGGATCCATTGCGCATCTGTTTGTGGATGCCCGGTGTCTTTCCAGCCATTTTCTTGCGAACATGCAGTGACGCAAGCGGTGCAATCCGCACCGCACTTATTGACGTCAATCAGTAACCCCCACCTCTTGTTGGGATCCGCTTTCCCCTCAACCGCCCCGCCAAGAGCGATCAGTGTGACACCGGGAGCCAGCGCAATCGTTGTCATTGCCGCGCCGCCTCGGAAAAAATCACGCCGGCTAATCTGATCCGGTTCTGATGCCTTGGATTGAAATGCAGGGAGATTCATTCCTTTACCCCTTCAAGAAACGCTGCAATCTCAGTCATATTTGGTGTTGCTCGCAACAGCGCACCTTGTACATCTATTTTCGGTATCGAACTGTTTATTTCCGGTATCGAATTGTGGCATTGGAAACAGTCGACCTTCACGGCTACAAAATCGTGGCAAACCCTGCAGAAGTGCTTTTCGCTCTTGTAAGTGACGGGGCGGGAGTCCGGACCATTTACAGCGTGGCAGGCCACACATTCCTTCAGAGAGTACTTAATTTCTCGGTCGCCAAGCAAAACGGTTTCGTCGCGATCATGGGTCATGAGTTCCATGTGATTGATACGCATGAAATCTGGGTCTGCGACGCAAGTCGCTCCCCTCCCACGCGGTATATCCAGCTGCTCAGAAATATCCTGGGCTTCTGCAGGCGCAGGCAACACACTAGCAGCGACCATCAACAGCAAGGCTCGAAACAACACTATTCACCCAATCCCATTTTGATGTATCCGCTCGGGCAGACATCAGCGCAAATGTGGCAACCAATACATTTCGTGTAGTCGGTATCCACATATCGACCAATCGTCCGATCTGTCATCTTCACTCGGAAAACTGCATCTTGAGGGCAGTAGATCACGCAATTGTCACACTCGAAACACATCCCGCAGCTCATACAGCGATCAGCCTCGGTGCGAGCCTGCTCGGCATTGGGACTACTAACTCGCTCGCCGAAATGCCCCAGCACAATTTCAGGCCCGATTGTATTCTCTTCCCGCCGGAATCGATCCAAGTGTGTCCAGTGACCCAAAAACAGCTCATCTGACGGAACCAGTTTTGAACGCGACCAGTCATCGTAGTTGTGAATTGCAAACTGTGCCTGATCGGTTCCCGCAGCTTGGATGTGATCATACTCGGTCGGCTCTTTCCCGATTTCGCGAAGCTTTTCCAGAAGGCTGAAATGGTGAACCGTAATCTTCGGCAGTTTCTCCTGCTCTTTGCCTTGAAGGTAACGGTCAATTGCGTCGGCGGCGATAGATGCCTGTCCAACGGCCGTCGTCAACAGATGTGGTTTTACTGCGTCTCCGGCAACGAAAATCCCCTCGCGATCAGGCCAGCGATAGTGGGCATCCGCGTTGACCAACCCGCGCCCGTTGTCGAGCTCTTCCATCCCGGTCAGGTCACCGACTTGACCAATAGCGGCAACGATCAGGTCACATTCGATGTCGTGCTCTGACCCTTCGATGATCTCCATCTTTCCCGACGACCAGTCCGTGCACGCCACGCGGAGCGCTTTTGCGCGATCAGGGGCTTCCAGAACCACTTCGAGCGGGACCCGCGACCCAATGATTTCGACACCCTCTTCGCGAACGTGGCGTATTTCCATTTCGGTTGCGGGCATTTGATCCACTGGGCGCCGGTACACGACCACCACTTCTGCACCCTGTCGCTTAGCAACCGTCGCGACGTCATGGGCTGTGTGCCCAAGGACAACCATTTCAGGGCGGTCCTTTTCATGAATCTGTGTAATATGCCCCAGACGCCTTGCAACCGCCGCTACATCCATAGCGGTATCGCCACCCCCGATCACAAGAACTTTCTGAGCGCCGTGTTTCAGGCGACCGTCATTAAACGCCTCAAGAAATGAAATCCCGCTGATGCAGTTCTTTGCCTCTTCTGCCCCCGTAACCGGAAGTGGAGAACCGCCCTGCGCACCTATGCCAACAAAAACAGCATCGAAGTTACTTTCTAGCTCATTCAATGACACGTCGACGCCGACTTTTGTATTTGTTTTTACCTCAACGCCCATGTCAAGAACGCGTTGAATTTCGCCATCAAGAACATCGCGTGGCGTACGATAGCCAGGGATGCCATAGCGCATCATACCGCCAAGCTTGTCATGCCCCTCAAATATCGTGCAGGCGTGACCCTTCCGCCTAAGTTGGTAGGCGGCAGCAAGACTTGCGATACCACCGCCGATTAAGGCAACAGTTTTGCCAGTGCCGGCACCTGGTGCACGAAGGGGAAGACTGTTTTTTAGAGCATGATCCCCAATGAAATGCTCAACGGCGTTTATACCGACGTGGTCTTCAACCTCATTTCGGTTGCATCCGTCTTCGCATGGGGCTGGACAAACTCTGCCCATAATCGCCGGAAACGGGTTTGCATCAGTTGAGCGATGAAACGCATAATCTGCCCAATTGGCTTCTTTGCCGTTTTCATCAACCGGTGGCTTTTCAATACCACGCACAATGTTGAGCCAGCCCCTGATATCTTCGCCTGCTGGGCAGCTTCCCTGACAAGGCGGCGTCCGGTGGATGTATGTGGGGCACTTGTACGACGTGTCTTGCTGGAAGATTCTTTCTTGAAGGTCCCAGTCGGAGTCAGTCTCCCCCTCGACGTAGCGTCTGCGGGTGATTTTTTTGGATGATTGATCAGGGGTCTTAACGGTCATTGGATCGCCTCCATTTTTTTGAGGCTGCCAATCGTAAACTGTCATTAGCCGGTGGCTTGCCTATGTGGCTCAAGCGTTTCATTCTCCAAGCCCCATCTTGATATATCCAGATGGGCAAACGTCGGCGCATATATGGCAACCGATACATTTCGTGTAGTCGGTATCCACGTAGCGCCCGACTGTTCGTTCGGACTTTTTGACCCGGAATATGGCATCCTGCGGGCAAAAGATCACGCAGTTGTCACACTCAAAACACATACCGCAGGACATACAGCGCTCACCTTCGCGTCGCGCCTGTTCCTCTGAATACCCAATGATCCGTTCCGCGAAATTTCCGAGAACATCATCGCCTTCAATGTGTACCTCTTCACGGCGAACGCGTTTCTGTAAAGCGAAATGCCCTTTGAACAATTCAGTGTGCGGAATGATCTGAGAATCTGATCGATCCTCGTAGTTGTGGATCGCAAAACGTGCGCTGCTTGTTCCTCGTTGCTGAACGTTGTTGTATTCATCAGGATCCCTGCCCCGTTGAAGTAGTTCAGCCAACAGGTTGAAATGGTTGACATCAATTTTCGGCCGTTTGACGATTTCTCCATCATCCAGAAAATCGTCAATGGTTTCGGCGGCGATGCGCCCGTGACCGATTGCGGTGGTCAACAGATGAGGTCGGATAATGTCACCGCCTGCAAAATGCTTGTCGCGGCCTTTGACCCGGTAGCTTGGGCTGGTGTCAATAAATCCATGGCCATTGTCCAATTCTTCGACGCCAAAAAAATAGCCGGATTGTCCGATGGCGGCGATGATAATGTCGCATTCAATCTCAAACTCCGTGCCTTCCTGGGGCTCCGGGACATTCCCCTTCATGTGGCATTCGCACATTTTCAGTGCGACCGCCTTTCCCGTATCATCTTTGACAACTTCAAGGGGCATGACCCCACCTCGAATGTCCACGCCTTCGCGCCTTGCGTCTTCGCGCTCGTGTTCTGCGGCTGTCATTTGTTCGATGGGGAAAAGCGAGGTCAGCGTGGCATTCATCCCTTCGCGGGTTAGGCTGCCTGCCACATCGTGGCTGGTGAAATCGATAACTGAGCCATCAATGTGAACTGTCGCATCCACGTTGGTGATTCTGCCCAGACGGCGCGCTACCGAGGCAACGTCGATCGAGGTGTCACCACCACCAACAACAACCACTTTCTTAGCTGTGCCAAGAACAAATCCCTGGTTGAACGCATCCAGAAATTCGATGCCGTTGATACAATTCTCCGTGCCTTCCCAGCCAGGGACGGGCAATGGCCGGCCACTTTGCGCGCCAAGCGCCCAAAAAATGGCGTCGTAGTTTTCTTCCAAGTGCTCGATTGAAACATCGCGCCCGACATATGTTTGAAGGTGAACAGTCACGCCCATGTCGATGATCCGGCCGATCTCCGCATCCAGCATGGTGCGTGGTGTAAGGTATCCGGGGATACCATATCGCATCATCCCGCCAAGTTGACCGTGCGCCTCATAGAGTGTGACTGAGTGGCCACTCCGGCGCAAGAAGTAAGTCGCGGCCAATCCTGCCGGGCCACCCCCAATTACCGCGATGTGTTTGCCGGTATCGGGGCCGACCTCTGGTGCCTTGACGTCGTTTTCATTGGCCCAATCGCCAACATATTGCTCGACCGCGTTAATACCGACAAATTCGTCCACTTCGTTCCGATTGCAGCCACTTTCGCAAGGGGCTGGGCAGACACGGCCCATTGTAGCCGGGAAAGGGTTTGCCTTAAGCATTCGTTTAAACGCATATTCCTGCCAAGGCATCCCTTCGACAGGCGGTTTGTCCATCCCTCGAGAAATAGACAACCAGCCCCGGATTTCATGGCCCGAAGGACACGAACCTTGGCACGGTGGCGTTTTATGAACGTAGGTCGGGCATTTGTGGGATTTGTCTTGTTGAAATATCTTTTCTTTAGGGTCCCAATCTGCAGCAGTTTCACCTTGGGTAAATCGACGGTGCGTTGGTCTGTTGTTATCATCGCCCGGGGCTATGCCCTTCGAAGCCATTTCGTTCATCATGTCACCCCCGCATCTGCCACTTCAGGCACCCGGTCATCGCCATCAATCTCCTGACCATCCAAAAGGATCGCATTCGAGACCAACTGGTGCACTGACACGACTGAATCCATCTCGTATCCGAATTGGGGCATAACCTTTGAGAACTGTGTCTTGCAGATCGCGCAAATGGCCGCCATGTGCGTAACCCCATGGTCCTCGGTCACGCGTTGAAGAGCTGTCATGCGTGGGTTGGCACCCTTGGTTCGCAAGTCCATCAGCTCGTCCGTCAGCAGCCCTCCACCCCCCCCACAGCAAAAGGTACTTTCGTGGGTAGTATCTCTATCCATATCGAAAAAGTTGTTGCAAACAGCACGCAGAACAGCTCGAGGCACTTCAAATTGCCCGCCGGGTTTGTCACCCATGCGAGAAGCCCGCGCGACGTTGCAGCTATCGTGATAAGTAAGCCGGATATGATCGTTTTTCGACTTATCGAATCTGAGATTACCGCGCTCGATCTGGTCCAGCGTGAACTCCAGAATGTGCTGTGGGACCGGATAGTTCGGATCAAGGAAATCAAATGGACCCGCGAGCGTATCCAGAAAATTATATGCCACCCGCCAGGCGTGGCCGCATTCACCGAATATAATTCGTTTGACACCCAGATCTTCAGCCGCATGACGAATGCGCTGGCACAACGCTTTCATGTTGTCCTGCGAACCAATGAAAAGGCCGAAGTTTGCTGCTTCGGAAGCGTAGGAACTGACGGTCCAGCTTACACCGGCCTGATGGAAGACCTTTGCGTATCCCAGCAACCCATCTATGTGGGGTTCGGCAAAGAAATCAGCACTCGGCGTGACCAGCAGTATGTCGGCACTTTTTTCGTCCAGTGGAATGCGAACAGAGACGCCGGTTTCGTCTTCGAGGTCTTCTTCGAGGTCTTCAAGCGTAGCGCGCAAGGCTTTTTCCTGAAGACCAAGGTTGTTACCGATTACCTTTACCTTACCAATAATCTCGTTGCAGTATTTTTGCCCCATACCGACCGTGTCCAGGATTTCCCTGGCGGCCATAGAAATCTCAGCCGTATCAATCCCGTAGGGGCAGAAAACCGAACACCGCCTGCACTGCGAACACTGGTGATAATAGGTATACCACTCCTCCAGAACTTCTTTTGTAAGCTCGCGGGCACCGACCAATTTCGGGAAATACTTGCCGGCGAATGTAAAGTAGCGACGGTAGACACTGCGCAATAGGTCCTGCCGGGCCACGGGCATATTTTTTGGATCGCCCGTACCCAGAAAGTAGTGACACTTATCGGTGCATGCACCGCATTTCACACAAGCGTCCAGATAGACACGGAAGGCGCGATTGGTGTTGGCGAGCTCGCCAATTTTTTCGATCGCAACCTCTTTCCAGTTCCCCACCAGTTCGCCGGGAAACCCCAACGGCTCCTGATGATTGGGATGGGCCCGAAAAGGCTTGATTTCCGCCATGGCGCCAAAAGCTAGATTCGGGACTTTCAGTGGGTCTGCCACGATTTGAGGTCCCTCTGGATGATCCATATCTGGCGACGCCATCAAAACCTCATCAATTGGCAGGCGTTCGCGGCGCGTAGCGCTGCTCACGCGGATTATCGACCTGATTACGGGAAGGACTGAAAAACACTCCCGGTCCATGAAGAAGCTTAGATATCGGGAAGATAAACATCAGAACAAAGACCAATCCCAGATGAACGAGCAGGATCGGATCGGGAGGAAGGTCTAGGATCTTAAATCTGAGCAGCCCGAGAAAATAGACTTTCACGGCAACTATATCTACGCGCGCGACAAACTTCATCGCCATGCCGCTCACCGCGATCCCGAAAAGTAATGCGAGCATCAGATGATCGGACGGCGAAGATATGTAACGAATTCGCTCGACCAGCAGGCGACGGCTCCAAAGCCCAAGAAGACCTATAACAAGTGCAAATGAAGCATAGAGGCCGACCGGTTGGATCCATTCAACCCAAAACCAGACGGGATTGGTAAAGTACCGGAGGTGCCGAAGCAAAACCAAGAGAAGCCCCATGTGAAACGTCCACCCAAAAACCCAGATCCATTTGTTGGATTTGAACAGGCTCTGGAAAAACACGACTTCACGCAGCATCCGCCAAAAGACGCCAATTCTGGTAGTTGGCGCCGGCGTTTGAGCAATTTTTAAAGGAGCAGGTGTCCTGGCGTATATTGCCATACGCAACACGACACCGAATACAAGAATCGAGGCCGATAGGTAAAACAATCCTGCATAGAGTGCAGATAACACCCTAGTTACTCCCCATAGAAATTTGCAGCCCCGGTAGTAGGCGCTTTAATTCTTGGCTAGACGCAACCGGTAGGTTTGGGCAGACCGGCAATTTTACATGCCTGTTTGGCCGGTCCGTATGGGAACAATTCGTACATGTACTTGTTGTTTCCTTTCTCTGGGCCCAACGACTTTTTGATGGACTTGATCAGAACGCGAACTGCAGGCGCGATTTGATACTCTTCGTAATACTCGCGAAGGAAGTTCACGACCTCCCAGTGCTCCTCATTCATATCGATTTCTTCGGTTTCTGCGATCACGTCAGCCAGCTCTTTGCTCCAGTCGCTTAGCGTTAGGATGTAACCTTCTTCATCGTGTTCGATGGTTGCTCCGTTAACCTGATATGCCATTTTGATCCTCTTGGTCCGGTTTGGTGACTTTACGATATTTCCTACAGCCAAGCTTGCGTCAAAGAGTGCTTGGCAGCGAGTTCGACAAAGCCGGAATAGTCTACAAGGTTGACACCCTCCACGACTTTTGCAGCATCCACTCCCCTGGCTTCCAAATCCGGCTGCAGTACACAGAGATTTACTTCTGTCGCCCGCGCAGAAATTGCATCCGAAATGCCGGACTGGGAAATGGCGCCATAAACGCCATCTTCAATTAACAGCACTGTATCGCCATCCTTGGCATGTCCAAGGCAACTCACTAGCGACTGGGTTGAGAACGGAGATTTATTAACTGTGTGCAAGGTAGACATGGCGACCCTCAAAAACTCAGCACGACATCTTGATTAGCCATGATGTCCGCCATTTCGGACCGGCTAACTATGTTTATTGACGGCTTTTCTTCCCAGTCATCGTCTTCATCTTCGTAGGTAATCTCTTGAAGGTCATCGACACTAAGACCACGTTCTTCCAGAGATTCCTTTTCGACGTAAAGTTTGTTGACGTCGTAGTCTCCCAGCGCACGGTAAGTCGGTGAAAAGTTCTTGACGCCAATTCCCTGCGTGTCCTGACCTTTCGTCAGCTGGAAAACACCGTCATCCAGGAAAGCAAGGCTTACATTCTGCTCGAATGCCGCTCCAATAAGAACAACTTCCAGGCTCTCAAGCGCATAGATTGTACCGTAGGGTGCTTTCCGGTTCACGTAGAGAAATCTTTTTGCGTCGTTTTCCATCGTCCTACCTAGTCGCCGAACGTAATCAGCCGATCTGACTGAATGCCCATTTCAATCAATTGCCCCAGGCCG
This sequence comes from Hyphomicrobiales bacterium, assembly GCA_024244645.1. Taxonomy (GTDB): domain Bacteria; phylum Pseudomonadota; class Alphaproteobacteria; order Rhizobiales; family Rhizobiaceae; genus Hoeflea_A. The sequence continues at coordinate 8,800 of JAAEOH010000168.1, read as the reverse complement.
GAAATCCGAAATCCTTCCGCAATGTTGTTTGCGTCTTTGCCCTGACGGTTTGCCTCGTTTTCATCTAACATGCCTCTGCGCTGTGCAGCAGCGATACATATAACCAGATCGATGCAGTTTTCATCTGCAATTTCGGTCCATTGCTTCTGAATATTGCGTTCATCCTGCGGAGGCACACTGAGGCGTGTGCCGACATTCACTCCATCGTGGTAAAAGAAGATCCTAGGGACTTCATGGCCATTCGCGATAGCCGCCTTCACAAAATTGAAGGCAGAGTCCGACGCTTGATGGGTGTACGGACCCTCTGAAATAACAACTCCAAACTTCACGATCCGCTCCCCGAAAAATGGACGTGCGCTGACGTATTCATCGTCTTGCGCGCGCCTGTCCAGGTATCCAAGTGATGTTTGGTAAATGCCAAGTCGGTCATTTCAAAGAACCGATTCCATCCGATCCGGTCGATCCACTCTCCCATGCGCTCCCAGTGTTTCGCGTCGCTTTTGTAAGCTTCAACAATTTTCAGAACCACTGCCGTGACTTCAGGCCAGTGCGGCGGGTTGTTGGGCAAGTTTGCAACTGCCAATTTGTGGAACGCGGGTTTGGTGCGCGCGTTGGAGTGCTTTCCCCCGACCCAAATCGCAATCTTCGTAGAATCTGCGCCGTTGATTTGCATCGGCGGGCAAGGTGGATAGCAAGCACCGCAGCATACGCACTTCTTTTCATCGACTTCCAGTGTCGGCTTGCCGTCAACCATCGCAGGCCGAATAGCGGCAACCGGGCAACGGGCCACAACTGCGGGCCGTTCGCAAACATTGGCCACTAGATCGTGATTGATCTTCGGGGGCTTGGTATACTGCACGTTGATGGCAATATCACCCTGTCCGCCGCAGTTGATCTGACAACAAGAAGTTGTGATCTTAAGCCGGTTCGGCATTTTCTCCTGCACAAATTCAGAGTGGAGTGAATCCATAAAACTCTTGACAACGCCGGACGCATCAGTGCCGGGTATGTCGCAATGCAACCATCCTTGAGTATGGGAGATCATCGATACAGATGCACCCGTACCGCCAACCGGAAACCCTTCCGCTTCCAGCTCTTCAATCAAGGGCGCAACTTTCGCCTCTTCGGCAACCATAAACTCAATATTAGCGCGGGTAGTAAAACGTACGTGGCCATCAGCAAAATCATCGCCGATGTCACAAAGTTTTCGGATCGTATAGACGTCCATTTGTCGCTGCGTTCCGGCACGAACCGTGAAGATGTCGTCGCCGGATTTTGCAACATGGCGCAAGACGCCTGGACGGAGACGCTCATGCCAGTCCCAGTTTCCTAGATTCTTGACCATAACCGGGTGCATGTACTGGATATGATCCGGGACACCAACTTCATCAGCTGGTCTTGGGGTTGTCCGGGCGGTCTTTTCCATATTCGCCTCCAACGGCAATCTGATTTTGTTGACTATGAGTTGAGTGACCGGTTACTCGCCAGCCACTTCTAGCCCGGCGTCGCGCGCTTTCCGCTCAAACCATTTTGCTGCTTCTTCGTCGAAATCGTCGGTGCGTACATAGCTGGACGTCCGCGGATGATTTACCATATTTGGATCCGGATCGACTCCGACAGCTTCGAGGAACGCCGGTAGTCCAATGCGATCAATAGTCTCACCGACCCGCTCGTGCTCCAAGGCGTTATCTGCGAAAAACTCAATCACTGTCTCCGCAAACTCTTCAAGTTTTTCATAGTCTTCGTCGGTCTCGAGCTTCATAAATGGGACAATCATGGTTCCCATCAAATCGCCGATTTTCAGCGCACGCTTACCGCCGATCATGATCGATACACCCTTGTCGTCACCTGGCGAAAGCGCCTTGGTCATTACATTGATACAATGCATGCAGCGCACGCAGCTTTGGTTATCGATATCTAGCGTATCGTCGTCGTTTAGTGAAAGCGCGCGGGTCGGACACATCGAAACGACCGTGTCGATCATGTATTTTCTGCCAACCTTATCGACGTGTTTCTTAACTTCCTCCTGATTGACCTTAATGCCATCCCGCCACGTCCCTATGACTGCGAAGTCGGCGCGGTGAATCGCGTTTACGCAGTCATTTCCGCATCCGGAAAACTTGAACTTAAACTTGTAAGGGAGCGACGGACGGTGCATCTCATCAAGGAAGCGGTTGATGATGCCGCGATGCGCACGCGCTTCATCAAAGCAGGATTGTTCGCATCTTGCTTTTCCAACACAGCTCATCGCGGTTCGCAGGGCCGGCCCCGCGCCGCCTAAGTCAAAGCCCAATTCATTCATGGCATCGAATGCGGCCTGTGTGTTCTCAGTCGTGCATCCTTGCAACATGATATCGCCGGATTGACCATGGAATGCAATCAGGCCCGAACCGTGCTCTTCCCAAATGTCGCAAATCTTTCGTAAAACATCGGTGGTATAGTGGAAGCCCGGTGGCGGCATTACCCGTAGGGTGTGAAATTCCTTGGACTCTGGAAATTTGTCTGCCACTTCAGAGAAGCGCGGAATAATACCGCCTCCGTAACCGTATACCGAGACCGTCCCACCTTTCCAAAACCCAAGCCTTTCTTCGTAGGAATGGTTAAGCTGCCCCAGAAGGTCGTTCATCATCGGTGCGTACTGCTTGCCCTTCGAGTCCCGCAGTCGCTTCAAGCCAGTGACAAAACTTGGCCACGGTCCATCCTCCAGCTGATCCAGCATTGGCGTCGGGTGTTTTTCGCCTACTTCTTTGATCGGCTTGGGTTCATCATCTTTCATGACGCTTCCTCTTTCTGCTCCGGCTCTCCAATAAATTGCATCGCAAAATTCAGATTCTCCAGTTCTCTAACAGGCCCGAAGTTCCATTTCGAATGACCCTGATGAGCGATTCCAACCGTGTTTGCTCCGGCAACATATTTGTATATTATATTCTGTGAATGTAAAGAAAAATAGTCATCACTCAAGTCTCCCCGTTAGGATAAGAGTGTCGAAATGCTAGCCATGATCCGTGGCTCAATAGTTAGAGGCAACCATAGGGCTATAACGAACCATTATGAAACAGTCTTTCGATTTCTTGGATGCCGGCAATGAAACCCATTTTCGCTCTTGGCGGGCGGAAAAATTGCGCCGTTCTGCCGGCTTGACCAATGATCCGGTTCAGATTGGCAGTCTTGAAGGTCCCGACCGATCGGAAGCCTTGACCGTTCTCAATCAATGCAAGCATCAAAACTTCTGTATCTATCAAGTGACAGACCCTGGCGATCCAACGGAGCGGTCATCACTGAAATTGCGCGCGTTTGCAAAGTCATTCGGTCTATGTATCGCAGAAGATCACCCTTTTGCAGGGGACGATGGGGTTGTCGATCTTTGCGCGTCGAGCAAGCCGTCCAAGGTCGGTTACATCCCATACACAAACCGACCACTGAACTGGCATACCGATGGCTATTACAATTCCGAAGGCAAGAAAATCCGGTCATTTGTCCTCCACTGCGTTCGGTCGGCCGCGGATGGTGGCAACAATCAAATCATGGACCCTGAGATCGCATATTTGAGGCTGCGTGACGAAAACCCAGAATTCATTACAGCACTGAGCCACCCCAACGCCATGACAATACCAGAAAATGTCGAGCCAAGTGGAAAGGTTAGACCAGCAAGTTGCGGGCCGGTGTTTTCCTTGGATCCTGAGACGGGAGATCTGGATATGCGGTATACCGCCCGAAAGCGAAGCGTTATTTGGCGGGATGATGATGTGACAAGGGCTGCGGTAGATTTCCTAAATTCCATACTGGTTTCTGCTGACCCGCACATTCATACGGTCGCCCTTGAACCAGATCAGGGGATAATCTGCAACAATTGCTTGCACAATCGAACCGGTTTCGATTCACAATCAGCGACCCTCAGTGTACGCCATTTGCTGAGGGCACGATTTCACAACAGAATAAGTGGAGCATGACGTGGCCAAACTTAGTGATTTGATCATTCAGCATCCGGAGGTGGACAGCTTCGCCAAACTGGAGGAATTGGTGGCCCATGCCGGCGAATCCGGGCAGATGTTTATCGAGTTTGATGTCAAACCTGACTATCCGGACACGCCCAGAAAATGGCAGTGGCAGCTGGAGGCGGTTTTTACCCGCGGGCTACGATATGACTGACGAAATTGTCGATGATCTGGGAGAACTGGAACTGCCTTTTGGCCGCCGCGTGGGACTCAAGGGCGTCAAGTACCCAAGCGGTCTAGAAATTCTGCGACTTACATTCCGGGAAAACCGTAGATTTACAGTTATTGATCTGGACGTGAACAGTGTCAGAAATCTCGCATTGCGGCTCAATGACTGGGCACACCAAACATCGGGACCAGCTAACTGATATGGATTTTCTGCCGATATTTTTGGATGTGCGCGGAAAGAAGATCGTCGTCGACGGAGGAACCCCGGTCGCGGCGAGACGGGTTGAACGCGCGCTTGCAGCGGATGCAATTGTTCACATCTGCGATAGCAATCTGTGCGACGAGTTTGAGCCGCTTCTAACCCACAAGAATCTCGTTCATCACAAGAGACCGTTTGGCAAAAAAGACGCAGAAGATACCGTGGTTCTTTACGGTGCATCAGAGGATGAAGGCCGAGACCATGCACTGTTCCTTGCTGCTCGTCAGGAAGAAATTTTGGTAAACATCGCCGACGTCAATGAGTATTGTGACTTTATCACCCCGTCTGTCGTTGAACGCAAACCGTTGGTCATCGCTATTAGCTCAGGCGGGACCGCTCCGGTTATTGCCAGAATTTTGCGCGCCCGAATTGAAAGCCTTTTGCCACCGGGATACGGACGGCTGGCAGAATACCTCGGTCAGTTTCGGGGCAGGGTCATGGCACAGATTGCAAAGACACGAGCTCGGCGTAGGTTTTGGGAAGAGATGATCGATGGCCCGGTGGGAGATCTTTTTTTGTCTGGCGATCACACGGCCTCGGCCGCCTGTTTTGAAAAGGCTTTGGACTCAGCCGGTGACGGTACGGAAACAGCCTTGCGCGGCGAAGTCTATCTTGTCGGTGCAGGACCGGGTGATCCTGATCTGCTTACTTTTCGCGCCCTTCGCCTGATGCAAAGGGCCGACGTGGTGCTTTATGACCGCCTGGTGGGCCCGGATATCCTGGAACTAATCCGCAGAGATGCTGAGCGTATCTATGTCGGCAAGCTTCCCAAGCAGCACACCATGGAACAGGAAGACATTAGTGCGCTGATGGTCACGTTAGCTAAGCAAGGGAAACGTGTACTACGGCTGAAAGGTGGCGACCCATTTATTTTTGGGCGTGGTGGAGAAGAGATCGAGATGATCGCCGAAAATGGCATACCATTTCAGGTCGTGCCTGGCATTACCGCCGCATCCGGGTGCTCCACTTACTCGGGCATTCCGTTGACACATCGCGATCATGCTCAAGCCTGTGTATTCGTGACAGCGCACGGCAAGGACGGCGTTCTTGGTCTGGATTGGGATGTCCTGCTCAGACCAAGTCAAACTGTGGTGGTGTATATGGGGCTATTGAGTTTGCCGTTGATCGCCGAAGAATTCAAAAAACGGGGTGTCTCGCCCAAAACTCCAGTTGCGGTCGTTGATAAGGGTACAACGCCTGATCAGTCTATTATTATTTCGTCCGTCGGAAAGGTTGCGGCTGATGTCAAGGAAAGCGGCGTTTCTGGACCTGCAATGATCATCATTGGAGAGGTTGTGGCGCTCCATGAAAAACTGAAGTGGTTTTATGATCAGCCCGAACGTGCCCACAAATTGGGTCTGAATGCAAAAGACGTTCTGTAGAGTTCGTATGGAAACAATCTTATTGCAATCTGATTAACATATACAGATGCGTAAATGTGATTATGCAGTGGATGATATCCGAGGAAATTGGCCTGTTTGGGACCCACCGAGCTGAGGAATGAGCATGATTGAAGCCTGGAAAGAAATCGTCGTTGAAAACCCTAGTGCGTACGTCGGCTGGATCGGGCTAATGATTGGTGTTGCATTTGGCTACGTTGTTTACGTGACCAACTTTTGCACGATGGGTTCTATTTCCGACATCCTTTCATTTGGTGACTATCGACGTTTCAGGTCTTGGTTGCTTGCTGGCGCGGTCGGTATGATCGGCGTCTTGATGCTCCAAAGTCTGGACGTGGCGAACTTTGCTGACAGCATGTACCTCAGCACAAACTTCAATTTTGCCGCCAGTGTTGCCGGTGGTTTACTGTTTGGTTTTGGCATGGTGTTTTCAGGTGGCTGCATAAGCCGAAACCTGGTTCGCGCGGGAAGCGGTGACCTGCGCTCGCTCGTAGTGCTGCTGATTACTGGTCTTTTTGGATACATGACAATCGGAGGGTTAATAGCGCCCACGCGCGTCGCGATGTTCGGCGGCACCAACTGGGATCTGACTGAAATGAATATGGAAACCCAGGGCGCCGGCGAATTTCTGTCGGCAGCAACCGGACTGGAATTGTTGACCGCATCAATCATTGCGTTCGTCGCCATCGTAGGCGCAATCCTTGTTTACTGCTTCAAGGACAGACAATTCCGGATGTCGCGCGTTCATCTGTTCGCCGGTGTAGGTATTGGACTGTGTGTGGTTGCCGGCTGGTTGATTACCGGTTTGGCGCAGGACGATTTTGCAGACCAGCCGGTAACTCTGATCTCGCTGAGCTATGTCCGGCCGACCGGAGACACTATGGACTACTTGATGCGTTTCACCGCACTAGGCGCTCCGAACTTCGGTGTAGTTACCCTTGCGGGGGCGCTGCTCGGCGGTTTCCTTGGCGCCCTTTCAAAAGGCGGGGTGCGCCTTACAACGTTCGCGGACAAAAACGACAGCATAAGGAATATGTTCGGCGCAGCGTTGATGGGCATTGGTGGGGTTATCGCGTTGGGGTGCACCGTTGGTCAGGGCCTGACGGGCGTCTCAACTTTGGCGCTCGGTTCGCTCATCGCGATGGTGTCGATCATCGCGGGATGCGTCGCAGGCGTCAAATCCCTTGAGTGGTCACTTCTTCGGGACTAGGCAAAAGCATTTTCCCAAATCGAAGCCCGGACGGTTTTCGTCCGGGGCTTTTTTGATTCCGAGGATTCGGGTTTAGCTCACTTCGTTTTCCATGATTGTCGCAACTTTCAAGGCGATATCCTTGTATGCCTTGGCATGAACGCAATCAGGTTCAGAAATCACAATTGGGGTGCCAGCATCTGAGTTTTCACGAATACTCATGTGCAGTGGAATTGCTCCCAAAAAAGTTACGTTTAATGCCCGCGCATCGGCTTCGGCACCGCCGCGACCAAAAATGTCCGATACCTCTCCGCAATGGGGACAAGCAAACGAGCTCATATTCTCAATAATCCCCATAATCGGGACATGCACATTCTTGAACATCTTGAGGCCCTTCCGCGCATCAACCAACGCAAGGTCTTGTGGTGTTGACACTATTACTGCACCCGCCAATGGAACCTGCTGAGCCAGGGTCAGCTGCGTGTCACCGGTTCCTGGGGGCATATCAACGACCAACACATCCAAATTGCCCCACTCCACTTCACGCACCATTTGCATCAGCGCGGAAACCACCATAGGACCGCGCCAAATAACAGGTGCTTCCTCGTCCATCATGAATCCCATCGACATTATCTCAAGTTCAAACTTGCGGAGGGGAACAATCCGATCATTCTCAATGGAAGGGCGATCGGCAACACCCAATAGCCGCGGAATTGATGGACCGTAAATATCGGCGTCCAGCAATCCAACCCGCAGCCCCAGGGAACGTAACCCAAGCGCAAGATTAACCGCCGTCGTCGATTTTCCAACACCACCCTTGCCCGAAGCAACAGCAAGCACCGACTTGATGCCCGGAATTGTGCCGGCGGCCGGGCGCATGTCTGGTCCCACGGGCCTGTCTGCTTCCCGCTTGAGCTTTGGCGGAGAGATTACTTGCGGTGTATCAGACCCCAGCTTGCGTTCGGCAGTTAAGGCCACAAGGACGCTACCAACTCCATCAATTTCTGACACTAAATTTTCTGCCTCGTGTTTCACCGCGCCGAGGTCAACTTCAATATTCTCTGGGACTGAGATTGCAAAAACAACTTTGCCTTCATTGATGACAATGTCCGAAACCAGCCCTTCCGACACGATATCTTGGTCAATTCCGTCCGCAGTTATTGTGCGAAGTTTCTCAAGAACTTTCGCCTTAAGGTTACCATCTACCATTTTCGTCTCCACGGTACCCGGATGCTCACCGCATTTCCGGTCACGATCATTTCATATTACACATTCGATTTTTGGAATGTTTTATTGAAGCAATCAAGTACTAATTTTATTTCAGGAAAAATAGTAGTGCGAACTGTCGAGTTGGAGCTTCGACCGTCGCTGACTTGCTGATCGACAGACATCAATAACCATACGAGAAATTGTCCAACCCCATTTTCATGTGCCAGTTTCTGAAACGGTTTCTGGTACTGGTGCACGCATATCTAGGGCGTGATGCGGGCGTATGTGGTTGTACTGCCTGAGCCACTGATTAATGACAACCTGGGCCTGTTTTGTGGTGCTGAACCACTCGGCGTTCAATACCTCATGACGCAGGGTTCCGTTGAACCGTTCGTTGTAGCCATTCTCCCAGGGCGATCCCGGATAGATCTGGATCGGACTGATCCCAACTCTTGTCAGCCATTCCTGTAGAGCTGTGGCGATAAACTCCGGGCCGTTGTCAGAACGGATGTACTCGGGCTTTCCGTGTTTCAGCAGTAAGGGGTAAAGAGCAATACGGAAACACATCAAATTCAAATCG
>JAAEOH010000167.1 GCA_024244645.1 Hyphomicrobiales bacterium | reverse complement strand
TCCCAAGGCTCGCCGGCATTGTCCGCTTTGAGCAGCGCGAGATAGAGCTTGAAGCAGCGCCTGTCATACTGGGTGATTGTCCGTCATCAGGGATTTATGGACAGATTGCAGCTTAGTTCAAGCGAGAGTCTGGCTCATCTGTTTGTCGATGTTAGGCGGCCTGGTTGCGGTATTGCAAGCGGCGCTGGTTGATGGTGTTTTGTTTGATCCTTTCTCGTTGTTGGAGGATTTGATCGCCGCGTCCGAAGTAGACGTCGGCGGGTGTCAGGTTTTGTAGGCTTTCGTGGTATCGGCGATGATTGTAATGGGTAATGAACCTGCCGATCTGCCCCTTTAGATCGCCGGGCAGAAAGTAGTTTTCCAGCAGGATGCGGTTTTTCAAGGTCTGGTGCCAACGCTCGATCTTACCCTGGGTCTGTGGATGGTATGGGGCGCCCCTGACGTGATCCATGCCCTTGTCGTCCAGCCATTCAGCCAGTTCTGTAGCGATGTAACTGGACCCATTATCTGACAGCAGTCTTGGCAGATGCTGGACATTGATCTGATCACAGCCTGAAGCCTGCAGGGCGAGTTCCAGCGTGTCGGTGACGTCACTGGCCTTCATCGTCGTGCAGAGCCTCCAGGCGATGACATAGCGGCTGTAATCATCGAGAATGGTTGACAAGTAGAACCAGCCCCAGCCAATGACCTTGAGATAGGTGAAGTCTGTTTGCCACAACTGATTGGGCGCTGTGGTTTTATCACGGAACTCATCAGCCGCCTTGATCACCACAAAGGCCGGGCTGGTGATCAGATCATGGGCCTTCAAAAGCCTGTAAACACTGGCCTCAGACACGAAGTAGCGTCTTGTGTCGGTAAACCTGACGGCCAGTTCTCGTGGCGAGAGCTCTGGCTCTTCCAATGCCAGATCGACGATCTGTTTCCTGACATCATCGGGTATCCGGTTCCAGACACAAGCAGGCATGGGAGCTTTGTCTTCGAGCGCATCGACACCGCCTGATTGGTACTTGTCATACCAAGCGTAGAACGTTGATCGTGGAATGGCGAGTTTATCCAGTGTTTGTTTGGCTGGCAGATGCGATTGTTCCACCAGCCGGATGATCTCCAACTTCTCCGATGCGGGATACCTCATTCGTCGTCTCCCCCATCCCCGGTCATGCTTTTTTTGAGTAATCGAAGTTCCAGAGCCTGTTCGGCCACCACTTCCTTCAGATCCCGGGCCTCTTTGCGCAGGCCTTTCACCTCGTCGGTATTGGCTTCTCGCATCGTGTCCCCCGCAAGCCGCTTCTTGCCTGCCTCCATGAACTCCTTCGACCACGAGTAATACTGGCTCTGGGCAATCCCCTCCTGGCGGCACAGTTCAGCAATGCTGTCCTCGCCGCGCAAACCAGCCAGCACAATGCGTATCTTCTCTTCTGCGGAAAAACGACGCCGGGTCTGGCGTTTGATATCCTTCACGACCCGATCTGCATCATCGCTAAGGCGTTCGTTCTTTCGTCTCATCATTTGCTCCTTGATGGCAATGATGAGCCAAAATCACTCCCTTAAGCAATCAGCCCAATCTGTCCATTAGGCGCTGATGGGGAACACGCCCCTTCATTTGATTTGAGAGTGTCAGCGCGATTTTATGCGCCTCACTTACTGCTGCGTTCAGTTCTTTCGGAGAAGCGGCGTGATGAAATGACATTGCGGCATCAGCGAGCCGTCGGACAAGTGATTCACCTATGCGTTCAGGATAAGCGCCAATCGATTTCGCTCCGCTATCACGCGTTTTGGCTGTCAACCTGCACTGGCTTAGTTCAATACCTTCGTGTGCAACGATTTCCGAAAATCCTTTTCCGATGTCAGCGCAAACCGCACCCTTGTAGCTCAGAACATAAACGGGCGTGCTCAATCAGAAGGGATTACTATTCGTCCGCAATTGATGATTGCTGTGCCGCACATGCATAATCCATGCTTTTATGCTCGGTAACAAGAAAAGGCTAGTCAACAGTAATGACATAACTATTGTAGCTGACCCCGCGCCATCAATCAGCCAACCTATCTCTTTATTTGTGCCCAAAAAGACAGAATTGCGTCTGATATCGGTTAGATCTAGACGAGTGACCGGCTCATTGATTGGTGATGATATGCGCATCCTGGCGGTGATGCAAACACAGTCGGCTGGCTCTGTTTGAACTCTGTCCGGATACAAATTCACACTGAGTGGGATTCACGCAAGCAGTCCAGAAACCTCTCTACCCGTCTTGGCATTTTTGGTGTTCTTCGAACGATTGCTGAGTGCTCACTGCGATAATGGTAAACATCAGGCAATATCGCACGCATTACCCCAGCAGTGGTGAAATGTTGTGTGAAATGATCTGGAAGAAATCCTAAGTAGCACCCCGACAAAATCAACGTGGCCATTGCCTCTTCATTGTTGACGGTTGCACGACGTTTGAGTTTCCAGTCGTGACTGGCCATCATGTTCGGGGAATGAAAGGCGAATCCGGCATATTTTTGCTTTTGTACTTCACTACGGGAGATGTCTTGATCCAATTCATGGAAAAATGGATGGTTTTTGCCGCAATACAAGAACATGTTTTCATGGTATAAATCGTGATACTCGAGGTTGGGGGATATCTTGTGCCTGGGAACAATGCCTATTTGATGCAGGCCGTTCAGGACGCCGGTTTCGACGACATTGATGGGTTCAACGTGGACTTCTATTTCAACCCTTGGTGCAACACGTTCGAAAGCGTAGATTGCCTGTGGTAACTTAGCACTTGAATTGGTTGCTCCCTTGTCGAAATATGCAATTGCCAGACGGCCCGTGAGGACTTTGTTGGTTTCATCGACTTCGGCCTGGAATTCGTGGATAGCCGAAATGAGTTGAAGGGCAGCCGCATGGATGCGTTCGCCTTCGGTGGTCAACGAAAAACCAGCTGGACCCCGCTGACAAAGCTTGCATCCCAACCGGATTTCGAGATCAGTCAGATGCCGGCTAATCGTCGACCGGCCTATGTTGAGTTCAAGCTCGGCAGCAGACACACCGCCGCAGGCTACGACAGATCGGAACACCCGAAGCAACCTGAAATCTACATCGCTGAGACGTCGAAGGAGTGCCGTTTTCGCCATATCGAATGTTTCAAAAAAATGAATACCAGCGTTCAATGTTACATATATCTGAAACTTAATCTTGTTGCTAGATTGTCTTGAATGCTGTTATTTTCAAGCGCGGCCGGCAATAAGTTGGCGGCGTTGCGCTTCAACAAATTCGGCTCATGGGAGGAAGGGCACGATGGTTGTCATTTGCCTTTTGGCCTGATTCGACGTCGGGTTCCGGCATAGATGAAGTCCATAGTGGCCCTTTCAAAGCAAAGGAACTTCAGATGAACTATTTCAACAAGCTGTCTTCTACTCTGCTTATAACTGCTGCGTTGTCAGTAACGGGTATCGCCGGAGCATCAGCTAAAAACTTCAAGATCGCAGTCGGCGACAGTGGTGGCAGCAGTCAGGAGGCAACGGGTCTTGGTTTTAAAGCTGCGCTTGAGGAGCTTTCCGGTGGCAAGCACACCGCGACCTTGTTCCTGAATGGCCAACTCGGTTCCGAGCAGGATACAGTCAACGAAGCTGCTATCGGCACGCTCGACATGTCGCTTCTTGCAATCAATAACATCACGCCGTTTTCACCCACGGTTGGCGTGTTTACGCTGCCCTATGTCATCTTGAGCCTGGAAGACGCCGAGAAACTGACGCAGGGATCGATCGGTCAGGAACTGACCGAGAACACCATAAACGACGCAGGCGTTCGCATCATTGCATGGACGTATACGGGCTTTCGCGTTCTGACCAACTCCAAAAAACCGGTCAAGTCAGTTGCTGATCTTGAAGGTCTTGTGATCCGCGTTCCCAAAAACGAAATCATGATCGACACCTATAAATCATGGGGCATCAGCCCGACACCAATGGCGTGGTCGGAAACATTTGCCGGCCTGCAGACGAAAGTTGTTGACGGTCAGGACAATCCCTACACCACCATCAATGCGATGAAGTTTTATGAAGTGCAAAAATATGTGACCAACATCCGGTACATCTTCTCGATTGAACCGCTGATTATCTCCGAGCAGGTTTTTCAGGAATTGTCGTCTGCCGATCAGGAAATAGTCCTGGAAGCCGGCAAGGCTGCTACGGCTGCTTCAGCAGAGTTTTTGCGGGAGAAGGAAGCAGAAATCAAACAGATCCTGCTTGACAAGGGTATGGAAATCGTAGACCCGGAAAATGATGAAGCAGAGTTCATCGAATTGGCCACGTCGGCTGTCTGGCCGAAATTCTATGAGAGCATCGGGGGTGTTGATAAATTGAATGCCGTTCTTGCTGAAATCGGTCGCGAGCCGGTTTCCAAGTAATTTAGCCGCAACATGACAACGGAGGGCGCCCGCAGGCGCTCTCCAGCAAACGCAGGGGAGGAACGGATGCATAAACTTGGGGGAATAATCGACAATATCGAAAGTTATATTTGTCGAACGTTGCTGGCGATTTTCGTTTGCCTCCTTTTTTTACAAGTCATTGTGCGAACGCTGTTTTCGTTTTCGTTCTCTTGGATCGAAGAGCTTTCAATCTACATGTTTGTTTGGTTCGTCTTCTTCGGAGCGAGTTATGCGGCAAAAATGGGAGCCCACAACAGGGTGACATTCCAATTCAAGTTCCTGCCGCACAGCGCCATCAAATACATCGAGGCATTTGCAGACCTGTTCTGGTTGGTGTTCAACGTCGTTTTTGTCTATCTCGCGATCGATTTCATTTTCAATAAGATGAACCGGTTCCAATCCTCCCAGACATTGGGCTTCCATCTGAGCTGGGTCTATATCGTCCTGCCCATTGCATTCAGCCTAATGACCATCCGTATTCTTCAGGTGAACTATCGGAAAATCATTCTTGGTGAGGACATGCGTGACCCCGATGCGATCGATCTTGATGCAATCAAGGCCGAGACCGAAGCATTCAAAAACTGAACGCTGAATAGGAAAAGGTACAATGGAAAGTCAAATCATCCTCATCCTATTTGGGTCGTTTCTTTTGCTCCTGTTGATCGGTGCCCCGATAACCGTCGCGCTGGGTGTCTCGACACTGATTTCATTTCTTTATCTCGGCGAAAATCCCATAAAATTTGTGCAAATCGCCTATACTTCGGTCGGCTCTTTTCCGTTGATGGCGCTGCCTGCTTTCATATTGGCCGGAGCGCTGATGGAGGCGTCGGGGCTGTCGCGGAGACTGATCAACGTTGCCGAGAGTTTTGCCGGGCCATTTACCGGTGGAATGTCTGCCGCGACCGTCGTCGCCTGCCTGTTCTTTGGCGCAATTTCAGGTTCCGGGCCGGCAACGACAGCTGCCGTTGGAATGCTGATGATACCGGCCATGATCGAGAGAGGATACGGCAAAGGTTTTTCGTCGGCTGTCACGGCGTCGGCGGGCGGACTTGGGATCGTCATCCCACCGTCTATTCCGCTGATCATTTTTGGCATTGCAGCACTTGGTATGCCACCACCGCCGGCCGCCGTTGAAGCGCACGGCGTTTTCCAGACTGTGTCAATTCCGAAACTGTTTATTGCGGGATTCCTTCCGGCATTTTTAATAGCCGGCAGCCTGCTGATCATGAACTACATACTGGCAAAAAAGAACAACTACACCGGAACAACGGATGGCTGGTCCGTGCGCGAGATCTGGTGTGAGTTGTATCGGGGATTCTGGGCGCTGATGGCACCTGTGGTGATCTTGGGTGGTATCTACACCGGGTTCTTCACGCCTACCGAGGCTGCAATTGTTGCAATTTTCTATACACTGATTGTTGGTACTTTCATCTATCGGGAAATGTCGTGGGAAAAACTCTTCACCGCGCTCGAAACAACGACCTGGCTGACGGGCCGTGTGCTGCTGATCATGTTTACCGCAACCGTGTTTGGCCGACTGCTGGTTGAAAACCAGATTCCGGCTGTCATCGCGCAGGGAATGCTGTCGTTTACCGACAATATCTATCTCATCTGGATGCTGATGATCTTTTTCCTGCTTTTCGTGGGCATGTTCATGGAAACGCTCGCGACTATCCTGATACTGGTGCCAGTGATGCTTCCTGTGGCCTACAGTGTGGGGATCGATCCAATCCACTTTGGCGTGGTGATGATCTGTACGCTGGGTATCGGCTTTCAGACGCCGCCACTGGGTGAGAATCTGTTCATTGCCTCAGGCATTTCGAAGATATCAATTGAAGAAATCTCTCTGCGTGCCTTGCCTTTTGCGGCCATCAACACAGCAGCAATATTCGTGATCGCCTTTTTCCCGGAAATCGCTCTGTGGCTCCCGCGCTTCTTCGGCTACTGATCGGGCCAAAATAGAAAGGTCCCACATTATGACACCCTTGGTTACCCATATTCTGTTCACAACCGATCTGTCGAAAAACTCAACCTACGCGTTGCGACATGCGGCAGGCATGGCACAAGCGACAAGTGCCAAGCTACATGTTCTGCATGTGACCGAGCCCTTGAGCGAAGACGCGCGGATTACCATGCAGATGTTCATGCAGGACAAAGAATCGCGAGAAAACGCCCTGGGGGCCAGAACGGAATATGTTAAAACCGTTTTGGAAGAGCGGCAAAAAACCTTCTGGGCGGCACTACCTGAGGAAGATCGAGGCATTCAGGAACAGATTGAATCAATTGAGGTCGTTGAGGGATATCCGGCGGAAGTCATCTTGCGCAGATCCAAAGAGCTCGGCTGTGACCTCATCGTGCTCGGTGCCCACGATCACGGCTTCACTCATACTTTCCTTGGGACGGTTGCCAAACGGGTGCTGCGCCGTGCGACCATTCCGACTTTGGTTGTCCCGTACCGGGCAGATTAGGGACCCGAACAAACATGCTGGTGTTTGGTAACTGTGATACTGGAGAGCGATATGCGGAATGACGTTGAGGCTCAATCCAGCAATGCGTTCGCCACTTTTCGGAGGTTCTAGATGAAAGACGGCGGGCAGCAGACAGCACTTTGATATCGCACCAACGTAGATGGGTCAGAATCGAGAGCCAACGCAGTTATTTGATGACATATACCAAAAATTACATATCCAATGCGGCAGCAACTTCAATCCTTCCTAAAATTGATTGCTGCCGTTGGCGGGGATTATCGGAATTAGGATAATCCCCGTCTTCCTACAACGCTGATTAGAACAAAAAGGGGCTGGGGTACCATTGGGGGTATGAGGGAATTTTCGATTCGTATTTCTTCTATATTTTCATAGTTTTACAATTTGTATGCGAGTCCTCATCTGCCAAGCGTTTTTCTCTCATTACTATTTGTTTTTATTCATCTTTTTTCCAAGGCAATTGATAGTATTAGTTGAGAATGCGTTGATGCATACCCCAGTGCCGCTCGTCCGTTCCTCTTGGAGAACGGACATCTCTGAATCCTCGGATGCGCAGCGCTTAGGCGATTTTTTGACCCTATTGTTGCCGATCGCTAGCAGCTTAACTACGGTAAGAGTGAGCCCTTCCAAAACCTTCAGTTTAGTGGGGCGAATGTCGCTCTCAGCCCAGTGTGGACATTCGTACACTCCGCAGCGAACGACAAATTTGAGCCCTGTCCGGACCAGTCCATTTTTCGCCGCGCGCGCTCGCAGAAACTTTCTCGCCGCAACATAATAACAACCCACTCTGTCCCGCAGCGGGAAGAGTGGCCATTCGTACAAACCGCAGCGAGACTCAATCTGGTAGGCCCTCATTCACAATGAGGGTCTGTGGGTTTGATTTTCATGGTCCTCAGTTTTCACCCTTGTACTGAATGCGATCTAGCCTGCGTCGCCGTCCTTAAGCCAGGCAGCATCCAACGGGCTCAACAACCGGGCGAGTTGCTCGCGTTAGAGAGAAACGGTGGCCTCACTCAGTTTTCCAACCCATTTTCGCGTACCTGCTGAATCGAAAAATGCCTGCGGATCACGCCAGTAACCCTGGTTTGAAAAGGGCGCAAAACTTGCAGCTTTCGATTTCATTTGGCCAAAGGAAGATGCTTCAAGGATCGCATCGACCAGTTCCGGGCTGCCATCAATCCCGATATGATCAGCGATACGCTCGATGGCCCCACGCGCATCGGCCAGCATATCCGCATAGTGCAACAGCAACGGGTTGTCCGGGCGAGGTGTTGCTGCATAACTTTGGTAGTGGTGAACAAGTGATGTCAGGCAATCAAAGTCGAAATCATCCGGATCAGATGCGAGGGAAACATAGTTTATTACAGCGTCTTCCTCTGAGCCGATGTAGGGATGGCCGAGCCGCGTGTCATATGCATTAATCAGGTGTTTTCGCAAAGAAAGCAGCACGTCTATCGGATGGCGGTAGACCGCAATGTAGGCGGTATCAGGATACCAGGGGATGCCATCGAAGGGCGTATGCGTCTTGATGCAACGGCGATGTCTCTGGGACGTCAGGGCATCGACCACATCGTTGATGGGAACAACCTCGGCATCGACCCATTGTGCCAGTTCCTGCGGCGCCACATCGGTCCTGCCCGTCGTCAGCATGGTTACGATTGCAATGGTCCATGTCGTTCCGCATTTTGGAGGCGTACAGACGAAAACGTCACCCGGTTTGTGCTGGTATTGCTGCCATCTATCTGTGTTGGTTATCGAGCCGGCATATTTTCGTCGTTCGGTACCCGTGTACGGCATTATCAATTTCCCTGATGTTTTTCCTCAGGCATTGAACCGACATTCGCCAAGTAGAACGCCCTTCAGTCCTTGTTTCTGCTGTTTTGCGCACCGGTCAAGCCTCTTGGGCACGCTGTGCAGTGGCTCGGGCATCTCACGCGCGAACCGAACGCCATTTGTGATCCCGCCAGCCGGTTTCCCGAGCCGTTTCCACGATAGGCCGCATGTGTCTACACGGCAATATACGCGACTTGTCCGGGAATGGGTGTCTGCGATTGGCCTCGATCCACGCGGATACGCACGTTTTCACTTAGGCGGGCGAAGGCTGCGCAGATTTCCCGTAAGACCGGCAATCTACGTGTGGTATCTCGGTGTCGAACTTGAAGATGCCCTAAGCATCGCCGAGAAGATCGACATCTGAGAGTTAGGCGAACGGCACCTGCCGTTCGCCTTTCAGAACCGGTCATGTGTCAGCGGCTCTGCGGGTGACGGCAAAGAGCCCGTTTCTACCAATTTGAGGATGTCTCTGTTTGAATAGGTTAGCATTCCCAAACCGTTAGAATACCGATGTGTTCGGCTGTCACGTATAGATTACTGCCTTGTAGTCAGTTAATCTTCTGTCATGGCAGAACGCTTATTACGTAAACTTACCGCTATCATATCGGTTGATGTTGTCGGTTATTCCCGCCTAATGAATGCAGATGAAAGTGGTACCTTAGCGGAATTGCAGTCCCACCGCGCAGACTTGATCGATCCGCTGGTTGTTAGGTACGGCGGACGAATTGTCAAAAGCATGGGCGATGGTCTGCTGCTGGAATATCCGTCAGTGGTCGACGCGGTCAATTGTTCTGTGGAACTGCAGGACGGAATGGCTAGGAGGAACAGCGGCGTTCCCGAGGAGAAGGCCATCCGCTTCCGCGTTGGAGTTCACCTCGGTGAAGTGATTATCGAGGGTGATGATATTTTTGGCAATGGAGTTAACGTGGCCTCGCGCATCGAAGGACTGGCGGAACCTGACGGAATTGCCATTTCCAATGACGTCTATCGTCAGGTGCACAGCCGGATAGACCTGGAATGGGAAGATGGCGGCAAGCATCAGGTCAAAAACATCCCGCAACCGATCTGGATCTGGCACCGGAAATCCGGAAACGGCCGGATGCAGTCAGACCGAGGGGTAACGGACTGCAAGCTGGCGTCTTCCGATGAGGCTTCGATTGCCGTTTTGCCGTTTGACAACATGAGTGGCGATCCGGAACAAGATTATTTCTGCGATGGCATCAGCGAAGATTTGATGACCGAACTAGCACGCAACCCATCCTTGTTCGTAATCGCCCGCCACTCCACCTTTGTCTACAAGAATAAGACCGATGATATGCGGCGCATCGGTCGTGAATTAGGTGTGCAATATGTGGTCGAAGGCAGTGTGCGGCGCTCTTCAAATCGCATTCGCATAACGGCCCAGCTAATCAACGCAAAAAGCGGGGCGCATTTGTGGGCTGAGCGATACGACCGTGACATTGATGATGTATTTGCTGTTCAAGACGATGTTGTGCGGAACATCGTTTCAGCTCTCGGACAGCGACTTCGATCTGCTAGCTTTGGCAAAGCCCATGCAATCCCGACGAAGAACATTGAAGCTTATGAATGGTTAGTCAGGGGCAGGCAGCACGTATTTCGCGCTCAGGGGCGAACCGAGGCCCGTGACGCATTGCAAAAAGCGATCGATCTTGAACCCTCCCTCTCTGATGCACACGCCTGGCTTGCAGTATTTCACTATTCCGACTGGGTATTTTATCACCAACACATCACCGTCGGCACCATGAATAACGCACTTTCATCCGCAGAAACGGCAATCGAGCTGAACCCGCAAAGCGCACTTGCTCACATGTCGCTTGGTATAGTGAATTTGTATGGGGGTGAGCGAGAAATTGCTCTTAATTCGCTGCAACGGGCACTGGAATTGAATCCAAATGATGCAGATGTACTAGTTTTCTTGCAGGAGGCCTATACATTCGATGGCGATCCACAAAAAGGGATTGAAAGTGTGCGCCAGGCTATGCGGCTCAATCCACACTTTCCTGAATGGTATCTCTGGCATCTGGGTTTCGCCTGCTATGCGGCCGGTCAATACGAAGAAGCAACATTATATTTAAGGAAGGTGGTCGATATCAAAGAGCCAAGCCGTATCCTCGCGGCTGCCCTTGCAATGGTGGGCCAAGTAGGCGAGGCTCGACAGGTCGCGCAGAATTTCCTAACGGTATTTCCTAGTTTTTCGATTAGACAGTGGGCCGATACTCAACCGTTTAAGGACGCCGAAGATCTTCAAAACTTCATAGATGGCTACCGCCTGGCTGGCCTTCCCGAATGAAGCCTGATGAAGGACACTGACCGAGTTTGTTTTTGAACAATAGGGCTTCCACTCACGGGAAGGTCAAGTGAGAAACTTTGGTAACATTAACTTCCGATGTTGGCACGAAGTAACGTTGACGGGTATGTCGCGGACGGGGCATCAACGCAAATCGAAGAGGGTTGTTTGAAAGCGAGAGCTTGCAAATTTTGAACTCTGCACAACAATTCACCCTCTTCAACGGTGTGTTGCTCGGCAATGCCGTCATCTGCATTGCCACAATCATGGGACAAAAAATCCAAACTCGCAGCGAAGAGAGCTGGCAGGCGGCAAGCAATTTGGCAGATGAAAAGAACCTACACGTTCACAATGGTCTGGCCATTTTCGTCAAACCTGTAGGTCCGGTCCGCATCGAATATCGCGTACACGCTTGAGCCGATTTCAAAATCCTGCTCGCCCTGCAGACGAACGGATATCAACCCAGCACTCCCGCAGTCCAGGAACAAATTGGTGTCAGCTCCCAGATGCTCGATATGAGAGACATTGCCCTTCAGATCACCGGACTCCCGCGAAACGGTAATATGCTCCGGTCGGATACCGATGGTTTTTGCATCTTTGCGACCGAACTCAGTCGCATCAATGAAATTCATCTGTGGCGAACCGATAAAGCCCGCCACGAATTTGTTATCCGGCTTGTTGTAAAGTTCCATCGGCGAACCGACCTGCTCAACCCGGCCGTCATGCAGGACAACGATCCGGTCCGCCAGTGTCATGGCCTCGGTCTGGTCATGGGTGACATAGATCATCGTTGCATTCAGCTCCCGATGAAGCCTGGCAATTTCCAAGCGGGTATTGACCCGCAGGGCGGCATCGAGATTGGAGAGTGGTTCGTCAAACAAAAACAGCTCCGGCTGGCGGACAATTGCCCGTCCGATAGCCACGCGCTGACGCTGCCCACCGGAAAGTTCGGATGGACGCCTGTCAAGATACTCGTTCAACGACAGCATGTTGGACGCCATATCGACGCTTTCCCGGATCTCGTCTGCCGGCCGTTTTGCCTGTTTGAGACCAAGACTCATATTGTCCCGAACAGTCAGGTGCGGATATAGCGCGTAGCTTTGGAAAACCATGGCAATTCCGCGTTGGGATGGCGGTATCGCATTGACAACCTTATCGTCAATTTCAATCGTTCCCGACGTGGCGTCTTCAAGACCGGCGACGATCCGCAACAGGGTCGATTTACCGCAACCCGACGGACCGACGAATATGATGAATTCGCCATCCGACACCTCCAGGCTGACATCCTTTATCACATCGACCGAACCGAACGACTTGTGGATGTTTTTTAATCTTAGTGAACCCATTGTTACGTCCCCTTAGAGTTCGATATTGGTGCAGACACCGAATATCCGTTCGTCGACCGAACATGTGTGAAGAGATTGGCCTGCGCAGAAGCGCTCGCATTTGTCATTTGACCGCACCTGAGGTGATGCCGCGGATCAGCTGACGTGAGAAAATGACATAGAGCACGAGCACCGGCAGTATGGCCATCGAAAGGGCTGACAAAACAGCATTCCAGTCGGTAACGAATTGTCCGATGAACACCTGGCTGCCCAATGTCAGGGTCTTGGTTTCCTCGGCAGGAGCCAGGATCAACGGAAACCACAGATCGTTCCAGATGGGGATCATGTTGAACACGGCGACCGTCGCCATGGCCGGCCGAACCAGAGGCAGCACCAGCACAAAGAAAATACGGTACTCGGACAGACCGTCAATGCGTCCGGCATCCTTCAGATCATCGGAAACCTGTTTCATGAATTCCGACAAAATAAACACAGCAAGCGGCAGACCCTGAGCTGTATAGACCAGGATCAGCGCAGTGAGCGTGTTGACGAGCCCACTGGCCACCATCAATTGCAGGATCGCGACAGTACCAATTCGGATTGGGATCATGATCCCCAATGCGAGATAGAGTCCCATCAGCATGTTGCCCTTGAAACGGTATTCCGCCAGCGCAAATGCGGCCATTGCGCCGAACAACAGCACCAGGAACAACGAAACTACGGTGACGATCAACGAGTTTTGAAAATACAGGAAAAAGTCACCCTGCTTCAAAACAGTTTCATAACCGATTGTCGAAAACGAGTCCGCTCCCGGCAACGCCAGCGGTTCGCGAAAAATCGCCTTCCGGGTTTTGAAACTGTTGATCAAGATCACAAAGACCGGGAACAGCGCAATCAAAGTGTAGGTGATCAGCGCTGCGTGCGCGGCGAATGTATTTGACCAGTTTTGTCTTGCCATATTCATCGTCGCATCCCCCTAGAATTGATATCTGCGTAGGCGCGTCTGAACGCCGAACAGATAGATGCACACGCCGATCAGAATGATCCCGAACATGGCCGTGGCAATTGTGGAACCCATATTCGGATCGCCCAGTTGCAGCTGGAAGCCAAAGAATGTTCGATAAAGCAGCGTGCCGAGAATATCGGTAGAGAAATCCGGTCCGGCCAACGCACCCTGGGCCGCGTAAATCAGGTCAAAGGCGTTGAAGTTGGCGACAAATGTCAAAATGGAGATGATGCCGATTGAGGGCAGGATCAGCGGCAGCTTGATCTTCCAAAACGCCGATATACCGGTGATGCCATCACATTCGGCTGCCTCAAGCACTTCGTCGGGAATGGAAAGCAGCGCTGCATAGATAAGCATCATCGGGATGCCGACAAACTGCCAGACTGAGATCAGGCTCAAAGTGGTCAGCGCATAGGCCTCCTTGCCAAGCCATGGCGCGTAAAGGCTTTTCAGACCGATTGCGCCAAGCATATCAGGTGCAATGCCCCAGACCGGGCTGAGGATCAGCTTCCAGGCAAATCCAACGATCACGAATGACAATATGGTTGGAATGAATATGGCGGTCCGGTAAAAGGCGGAAAATCGCAAGGCGGGGTGGCTGAGAATGGCCGCCAGAATGACCCCTAAGGGGTTCTGGACAAGCATGTGGATCAAAAAGAACCAGGCATTGTTCTTGAAGGCATTCCAGAAACTCTCCGACCAGCGCGGATCGCCAAAGAGGGTCCGGAAGTTGTCGAGCCCGGCAAAAACCTGATTTTGGCCATCCGCCGTGTAGAGCGACAGATTCAACGTGGCGAACAGCGGAAAAATCATGATTGCCGAATAAACCAGAACGGCTGGTGCCAGGAAAACAGCAATGTGCCAGCGTCTTGGTGGACGTTTGTCGATTGGATCAGGCATGCCTGTTTCCCTCCATAAAAGGCATTCAGAAATGTGCGAACTTTTTACAGTGTCGCCTTCGCGGTGTCAGGCCGACGTTCCCATTTACCCCGCATTCGGCGGGAGTAACGATACTTTGTGCGGCGAAACCAAGTCCGGTCTCATGTATGTCGGGAACGGGAACAGCGACTGATAATCCAGG
>JAAEOH010000166.1 GCA_024244645.1 Hyphomicrobiales bacterium | reverse complement strand
TCTTGTTTGATTGCCAGCCAGGCGCCGACACCCAGAATGCCCGACTGAAGCATGAAGCGGAACGACTTGATGACGGTGCCGAAGAAGTTGGTCGTATCGGCTGCCCGGCGCTGCTTTTCCAGGAAGGTTCCGTTGAACGCACCCCAGCGTTCCCTTAGTGTCGCCATCATGCCCATGGCGGTCACCGCCTCGGCATTGCGCCGTCCCTGTTCAACCATGGACGCCCGCTGAACCGCATGCTGATTGGCCTCCGCGGCCGGTTTGCGCGAGACTATTTCGTTGAGGCCGATAAGCACGCAGATGGCAACCGCCCCTCCCGTCGCCACCAACCCCAATATGGGGTGGAACATATAGATGATGCCGAGATAGACCGGCATCCACGGAATGTCGAAGATCGCCGCGGGACCGGGCCCGACCAGAAACTGCCGCACCGATTCCAGATCGCGGACCGGATCCAGCCGTTCAGCCTTGCGGCCGATGAGGATCGGCAATGAAACAGAACACTCGAAACTCATACCCGACAATTGCGCGTCGAGACGCTGACCGATCCGCAATAGCACACGCGAGCGGATGCCTTCGAGCAGGCCGTAGAAGACGTAAAGACCCGCCGCCAGACCGCCGAGCACGACAAGCGTCGGCACCGAGCCGCTCGCAAGCACCCGGTCATAAACCTGCAGCATGAAGAGCGGGCCGGTCAGCATCAGAAGGTTGATCGGCAAGCTGAGAAGACTGATCCCCGCAAAAGCGGAGCGGAGCGCCGCAAGGCACTCAGCGACCACATTGGTACGCGAACCACTCGCTGCCCGCATGATCAATTACGTAAATCGGAAATCGTCGGCTGAAAGGTCGGATACCAGCACGTTGCTAAGCACGATGGAGTTGTTTGCATCGAGTGTAATGGTTGTGTCGGTGCCATTGTCTACGGTGTTTGCTAGGACATCCGCGTAGGAAGCAAAACCTGCCGCCGACCGGAACTCGATAACGTCATCAGTGGATGCGCCAGCAGCAAAATCGGTGATCGTATCGTTGCCAAAGTTGGCCGCAAAGATGAAGGTGTCGTCACCCCCACCCCCACTTTGAGTATCGTCGCCGCCGAGGCCAAGCAGCGGCTCGGAGCTGCTGCTCCCTGAAATCGTGTCGTTTCCTCCGCTTCCAGTAACCGGCCCCAGTGGCCGCAACTCCGCATCGAGGCTCCAATCGTCCGCTCCAAGTACAGTGCCATCGTCAAAAATGATCTTCTCAACGCCATCCTTCAGATTGAGCTGGTTATCCAGCGTCATTGTCTCACCGGTGGCTTTGATAGTGACAACAATATCGTTGACGTCTGTCCAAGGCCGCTTGAACTCGACGTCTGACTGATTAAGGCCGACAAGTTTCAGCACGTCAAAAGCACTGCTCGAGCTGTGTTCGTCGATAATATCGTGACCAGATCCAACGCCAAACAGATAGGTATCGTGCCCGTAGCCACCAGCAAGTATGTCGTTGCCAGCGGCACCGTCGAACAGTTCGTCAGCATTTGTGCCGGTAATATTGTCGCCTCCTGCCGTCCCTGTAATAGGTGCTAGATCCGCCATAATACCGTCGAAGCTGAAGTCATCGGCACCCAGGACGGAGCCATCGGCGAACACTATTTTTTCAATCCCGTCCTTATTGTTGAACTGGTCACCAAAGGTGATGGTCTCACCCGTGGCATTGATCATGACAACCAGGTCATTAGTACTGGTCATCGGGCGTGTGAATGTCACATCTGACTGGTTGAGACCTATTAATTTCAGAACATCATATGCGTCGCTGGAACTCTGCTCATCAACAAAATCGTGTCCCGAACCTACGCCGAACAGATATGTATCATGCCCGAAGCTGCCAGCAATTGTATCATTGCCGGCACCACCGTCGAATATATCATCACTGTTGGCGCCAGATAATGTGTCATCACCGTCAGTCCCCAAAATCGGCGCCATCCCGTAGAGCAGGCCGTCGATGCTCCAATCATCAGAACCAAGTACGGACCCGTCCGCAAAGACTATCTTTTCCACTCCGTCCTTATAGTTCTGTTGGTTATCGAGCGTGACTGTTTCGCCACTAGAGATTATGGTAACAATAACATCATTGATGTCGGTCATAGACCGACTGAAGGTGACGTCTGACTGGTTGAGACCGATGAGCTGCAACACATCATAGGCGCTGCTTGCACTGTGCTCATTGATGACATCGTGGCCCGAACCCTCGCCGAAAATATAGGTGTCATGGCCGTAGTCGCCAGCGAGTGTGTCATTGCCGGCACCACCGTCGAAAGTCTCGTTACTGTTGGTGCCTGTAAGACTATCCGAACCAATTGTGCCCGTAATCGAATTTGGTGCCGGGTCCTGGCCAGCGATGATCGCATTAATGTCTGACATACTCATGACGGTACCGTCATCGAAGACGATCTGCTCGATCTGATCATCCTCGTTGCCAGAAAGCGTATTGACGATTGTGATCTGATCCGTGCTGCCGTTGAAAGTAACGATGAGCGTGCTTGCGACTACTTTCGCAAAACTTGTTTCCGCGGGTGTATAGCCGTGGATGACCAGTTTGTCGGTATCGTTTGAGCCATTATCATCGATCACATCCTTTCCATCACCCGCGTTAAAGACATAGGTATCAGAACCATCTTCCCCTTGGCTTTTGTCATTGCCAAGGCCACCCTCGATCATGTCATCACCGCTCGTGCCGGCGATTACATCAGCATTTCCGGTGCCATTTATGACATTTGGAGATCCGTTAGGCTGCTGCAGATCGAGCACAACGGTTGCTGTATTTTGGGAAGTTCCGTCTGTCACCGTATATGTGAAGGATGCCGAACCGAAATATCCGGCATTCGGTGTGAATTCCACATCTCCATTGGCGTTCAAAGCAACGCTTCCCTGCACAGCATCTTGAACCGACAGGATTGAAAGCGCGTCGTTTTCAACGTCTGTGTCGTTTGCCAGAAGGGATGCTGCCAACATCACAATGACCGCACCGCCGTTTTCAGCGTTCGTGCTGTCATCGACAGCATTTGGATCGTCGTTGACGGCAGTGACCGTGAGTTCAAACGTATCCGATACACCATCGATCCCGTCGGAAGCGGTCACTTCAACATCCAGTGATCCAATGAAGTTGAGTGGTGGGGTTCCCGAGAACGCGCGGGTCGAAGGATCGAACGATAGCCATGCCGGCAAGTTCGACCCGTCGGAAAGCGTTGCTGATAATGTCAGTGCATGGCCGTCGGCATCCGAAAACGCGTCTACTGGGATCACGAAACTTACGGCTGCGTCTTCTGCCGACGATTGGTCGGCAAGGGGCGTTGCAATCACCGGTGCATTGTTGGACTCGACTATGTTCAGCGCAAATATGTCAGCAACACTGTATTCGCCGTCTGATGCCGTCACTTTTACATCGAGAGAACCGACATAATCCAGCGGCGGCGTACCTGAGAACGTTTGAGTAGTGCTGTCGAATGTCAGCCATGCAGGAAGAGTGGAATCGTCGGATAGAGTAGCGGTCAGTGTCAGTACATCGCCGTCGACATCCGAAAACGTATCAGAGGAGACGACAAAATTGACTATTGTATTCTTTAGGGAAGGCTTGTCAGCTATTGATGTGGCGACCACCGGAGCATCATTGACGCCGGTGAAGGTTAGATAAAATATCTCGCTGACGCTTGAAATGCCATCCGATGCAGTAACTACGGCGGAGATCATGCCGTCAAAGTCCTGCGGTGGTGTGCCGGAAAACGTGCGCGTTAATGGATCGAATGACAGCCACGATCCGTCTGCTAGCGTGGCCGATAATGTCAGCGCATCGCCGTCAAGATCGTCAAAAGTATCCGCCGGTACAGTATAGGTGAACGGTTGATCTTCGTCGCCCGATTGATCGGAAATCGCAGTGGCAACTATCGGAGCATTGTTCGTATAGGATGACGTCACATTGGCAACATCCCAGATTGTTCCATTATCGAAGACAATATTCTCAATTGCAGCCTCAGTGGCAAAATATCCAACTATGGTTATTATTTCGCCATTGTGGGAAATCTCTAATGTGTCCGGTTCAACTTTGGAAAGCGTGACATCAACAGGCAAAATGCCAGACAGGTACAGGTTGTCTATGCCGCCACTATCTTCAATTGTGTCATCTCCATCGCCAGCAGTGTAGAAGTAGCTGTCATCGCCACTTCCACCAGAAAGAAAGTCCTGATCGAAGCCGCCGGTCAGCTGATCATTGCCGGCACCACCCACAAGAATGTCGTTGCCTGCACCGCCGTTGATGAGGTCGCCGCCGCCGCCCGCATTTATCCAATCATCGCCCCCGGCGCCGTCGATATTGTCAGCGCCGTCACCGCCTTCGAGGTCATTGTCGTTGCTGTCACCTATCAGCGTATCGTTGTGAGCTGAGCCAATCGCATTGATCGCCGCACTAATATCATCGTCTTGTGCCGACCCGCCGGTCGCAATGTCGGTTTCAAGGTTTAAGATTACGGCATCGGGTGAAAGCGAGTAATCGGCAGTATGAGGAAAATCCGGATGGAAGGGATAATCTGGGCTTATGGGAGCAAGGGGGGCTGGATCACTTTGGTCATCCCACAAGCTAAGATCTCCGGTCGTGTAATTCTTAACCACGGCAATAGCATCGATGCCCCTCCAGTTCGCAGATACACCCGCTGCGTATTCATATCGTTCGTCAACCCTATAGAGATATAAATCAGACTGATAAACTGTCCCTTCAATGTAATAGCCATCAACGCCGTTTTGCCAATCACCTAGGAAGCCAGTCGAATAGACTGTTTCTCCCACCTCATCTATATATGAACTCTCAAAGTAAATACGTACATATTCGTTTGATCCAAAATCATAGAAATAAAGCGCACCTTGCTTGTCAGCGTCATCAATCACATCCACGTTGTCAAAGATACTTAAATCAATCGATTGCAAATATGGGCCAGCGCTCTGGATGTCCCCAAACACCATGATTTGGTCATATTCAAGACTGCTCGTGTCACTCAAGCCTTCGACATATGAGACATCATAGTCGTTGTAATGTTCAGCTACATAATAGCTGTCAAACCCCTGGCCTCCCATCAGCGTATCACGGACCTCGTCGGAAACGGGGTCATCGCCATACCTCAATACATCGATGGTTTCAAAAAATGAATAAAGTTTGTCGTGCCCGGCATCGCCGTCAAGTATGTCGGCACCTTCGCCACCGACCAAGGTGTCGTCACGCGCACCACCGACCATAGTATCATCATTTACAATCTCGTCGCCGTTTGCGTCTTTTGCGGGTCCCAAATCATACGCAACGTATTCAATGGAGTTTTCCTCCCCGTAGGCCTCGATACCAATAGTTTCTGTCAACGGTAGATAAGTTGACACGTCAATTCCAACGCGCGCAAGCACTGCCGCAACAACCGAATTGGAGTTTGTAACATTCCAAAGGAGATCGTAGGAAAGGTCGTTTTCATCGATTGCTTTGGCGGCTTCCACCATGATTTTCCACACGGCCTCGGGATCACGGCCATTTAGGTTCACCAGAGTCGACCCGTACTTGTGCCGGTCGCTAACGGGTCTTTTATCCAGAGTGTCGGAAAGAAGAGAATCCGCCCAGATTTTCAACGGTCCAAGCGGTTCCACTGGGTCCGAAACACCGGCACGAATGGTTCTCTCTGTTCCATCATCGTCGATAAATACCAAATAGGTGTGGTCGTAGCCGCTGTCGAAGTCAAAGCCCGGAAGATCATAAACAACTGGTTTTGATTCAATTCTTATTTGTGCCATTCTCAAAACGCCCCCAAATGATTAGCTTACTGAAAATCTCATTTTCTTGGATGAATCGCTTGTCCACTGAAGTTCACATGTACAAGAAGTAATCGACCGTCCTAGGCAGCGGTATCGTCGAGGCACTTCAGGTTCCGCTTCTTGTTTGCACAGACAAAACTGATTTGATATCTGTCAGCCTCTGGGGCTGATTTTCTATTTTGAGTATGGACTATCGATCCAAAAGCAAGTCGCTTATCACCAAATTTCATGTTGAGTTCATCAACATTTCCATCTTCTAAATACGTTAGACCTTATGGGCACGTGTCTGAATAATTTCACTCTCGATTCACGCCGTCATGGCCTCATATGGAAACCAGGATTGAATTGACTGACCACATTGGGCAGCCAAGACTATCTCCACCAGCAACAATACCCGCATTTGATTCCACCAATGCCATTAGGTTCGCAATCCTTTCAAGCTAGATTCTCTGGCCTCATACCATTCGAAAAATTGATTATCTCCGCGTCAGCAGGTCGGCAATATCTGAATGATTTTGTTCTATTGCAACATCATATGCAGTCTGGCCCTTGGCGCTTTTGATCTCCGAGTCTGCGCCAACGCTGAGTAGATATTCAACGAGATCGATCTGGCCAAAGTCGGCTGCGGCGATGAGCGGCGTAAAACCGATCTTTCGTTTAGCACGCGGCGAACGGGGGCCGGTCGAAACTGCATTAATATTCGCGCCCGCTTCGACAAGCGCTTTGGCTATCGATACGGGTATCTTTGGATCCGGATTAAGCACCTGCCGTGGGGTTATGGTAAATAATAGTGCCCCACGCCCGTTGACATCGGTAATGTTCGGGTCGGCCCCGGCTTCCAACAAGTATTTGACAACATCAGGCTGGTTGTACGCTGCAGCGTAGTGGAGCGGCGTCAAATTTGCGGTAGAATACTCACCCTTGGGACTTGCCGCATTGACATTAGCCCCGGCCTCAATCAGCACAGTGATTAGGGGTACGGAGGCTCTACTGGCGGCAACTGCGAGCGCCGTACGACCCAGGAGTTCGGTTGCTCCTATGGAGGCTCCCGAATCCAACAAATATTTGACGATCCGAGGCCTATCGTTCGCTGCAGCGTACATAAGTGATGTGAAACCCTTGGCACTCGTCTGCCCGGTCTGAGCCGCATTAACATCAGCTCCGGCATCAATCAGCGCAGAGACAATTCCTATCGAGGGCGCTGATGAGGCCACCATAAGCGCTGTCAGGCCCATGCTATCCGGCCGATTAACATCAGCGCCGCCTTGTATTAGTCGGTCCACAAGATTTTCGTTCTGACTCATCGCCGCCCATGTCAGCGCGGTGCAGCCGGATTCGTTGGTTTCATTAACGTCACTGCCGCTATTGATCAGCCGGTCGGCTTCGCCGTAATCCCCAAGAGCGGCGGCTTTCATCAATGGCGTGGTGATTCCCCGAGAATGGTTCAACACCCAGTTTCGAATATCACTCGGTGGCTTAACAGGTTCTGTGACAAACAAGATTGCAGCACAGCGTTTTTTGGGCTCACCGCCTTTCTGAGCCTGTCGGTCAACCTTCTGCCCCTGTGTCTTGGTAATTTTGTTGCCCCCCTGCGCAGTCCAATCCAACGGCCCAACAGGAGCTGCCGCAAAACAGATTGCAAACACAGATAAAAGTATTTGGGATTTGAAAACTATTTTCATCACAAACGATTTCCTACTTCGACGGTGACGGGCGTTGCCAGGAGGTTGGCTCGCAATCAGCTTTGTATCGGCGGAAAATTGCCGCTATGTGGACCACGACATTGCATAGATCCCGATGGTACTCATAAAATTATAGGTTGCAATAGACAAAATCTATTCCACCCAACCTTAGTTAAATAGAAAGCGTCCGGCCACCCCTTCTTTTCGAGATTGGCTACCGCAGTTACGCTGCCTTTGCAGCGTAATGCCATGGCATGAGTTCATCAAGGCGGGTAATCTTGTGATCCGCGATGCGGCTAAGAACATCGGTGAGCCAGGCT
>JAAEOH010000165.1 GCA_024244645.1 Hyphomicrobiales bacterium | reverse complement strand
CTCAACAAAGCCGTGAAAACCGCACTGGATTGAGATCATGAAAACTGCACGCGACTACATAATCACCCTGGTCATTGCGGCGCTGGTCTTGATTATCTGGCTCTATTCGACGCCCAATGTCGATGCGGCCGGGATGACCTGCGGCGACCGCACCGCGCTGCTCAAGGCTCTGAGCGAGAAATACAAGGAATCGCCGCGGGCACTCGGGCTTTCTTCATCCGGCAAGGCAGTTTTTGAGGTCTATGTTTCGAAAACCGGCACCTGGACGATCGTCATGACCACCACTACCGGCGTCACATGCATCATGGCTGCCGGTCATTCGTGGGAAGAAGCGCCCACGGTCGACGGGGAGCCGACTTAGATGGATGAGGGTTTCAGCCTAGTCGGCCTTCTGGATAGCTGGTTCGGTGGCGCCGCAACTACAGTTATCGGCGCTCTAACCGGTCGCATGATGTATCACGCGCAGCAAACTCGAAAGGGGCATCGCCGTTTCTTCGGTCGGGAGCTTATTTGGGAAATACCGATCGCTTTCGGAATGGCCATCATCGGCGACAGCGTGGCTGCTTATCTTGAGCTTTCGCGACCGATATCAGTCGGCGTTATCGCGGCGCTTGCGTATCTGGGGCCGCGTGGCGCCGAAGTTATTCTGATGAACTGGTTGAATAGAAAGGTGAAGTAGATCCGATTTCGACTATTTGAAACATTAATGTCACGCACCCACTATTATCAACGTAGTACATGGCCTGCCTCTTGTGCACTAATGACCACCGCCATAGGCTGGGTCTTTATGCTAAGGGGACGGCAAAATGAAAACCTACGAAAAACTACTGGTTGTTCGGCGTGGGTCGCTGCAGAAAATATCCGCGTTCTTCTATCCCAAAACGGGCGGTTCTGGTATCAGTAAAGAGCCCGTGGATACTGAACCAAATTAAACGGCTGGCCTGTTTGTCCGCTTGAAATGAATGCCTCATTGGATGCGAAGTGCTCCATTGACCGGTCTGCTTTGTGACCATGGATCGATTCCACAAGACAGCCTGCATGCTCTGCGGCCTACCAGAAGCCGATTGGGATCAGCTAAGCGCCCATTACCTCACAATGCAGGTGGAGGCTGACCGGATCGCCTCCACCGCCGAGTTCGATCCTTCAAAAGACCTATCTCGATACAAGGACGCATTGGAACAGCGGTTCCCTACACCTGTTGCAGAAAATATTCTGACGATGGCTGTCCTCATGAGCCTGTCTAGGCGAGATTTGCCTTTTGAGGATTTTGCACGGCTGGGATGACGAGAGTAGTGAGCAAATCAGTCCGGGTATTGCCACTTAAACACAAGTACTTGTTGCAATATAGACACAGACTCCAGGTAGTGGCCGTGTTAATTTCGCTTCAAACGTCTTTGTACAATTGGGGTGACAAACGGATTAAACCCCATCCTCCCGAAGATCATAACTGATCGCATTTTACCCGGCAGCCAGCGGTTGCCGGGTTTTTTCTGGGCCGGCCGTCCAACTCAACTGGTCCCGCGCAACATGACGTTGGTCCAATCAGTCGGTAGGGTTCATTCTACTGAGACGACCTGAAGAAGTCTAAAGCCGGCGGTTTTTTGTCACTTTTCGCGTGCGAAGAAATTATCTTAAACAACACATCCAGCCGATCCCGCCATGTCGGATAAAATCCGCTAGTGGCAAGGGTAAGCCGTTCAACCCCAATGGCGAAAGCCGGAGGATCTATACCGCCAAGCGAAAATTCTCCGATCTCGGTCCAGTGTGCAGGTGGTGGATATTGCGCAAAACCTGAGTCCGGTTCGTCGGTCAGCCGGTAATATATGCCGACCGACGTAATGAAGAAGTCCGGGTTCGATGGATCAGGGAAAAAATAGCCTGATGTATCCCTTGTTTCAAGAGCTTCGGCATCGTCTCGGACATGCACTTTCGCGTCAAAATCGAAACCGGACTGTTCGAGTGTTCCGCGCATGGTTTCAGCCGATGGAATGGTAGCAAAGGCGATGCGATCCGGGTCGAGCCCATAGTCATTGGTCAAGAGGCCCAGCATAAATTCCGCCTGTTCCTCATTGCTTTGTCCTGACGGCGCCTGGCAGGCCAGTACGTTGAAGACTGGAAGCAAATCCGTCCGCCCCCGTTCCGCAATATCGTCTACACGCGCAGCTGACTGAATCACGAATGTCGATGGCGAGAGCATGCTGACATCGGCGTCAAATTGCAGGCCGCCATTAATATCTGAGCGACCGGTGACAATTGGTAACGGTTGTATTTCATTAAATCCACGATCGGTCAGACTGCTGCGCAAGAGCTCCGCCGTCTTGGTGAATGCCGATCTGAATTCCGCGGTGTTGTGGGTCAAACCAGCCCGGGCGATTCCCGAAAAGGCTGCCGAAACTGCCAATGTCGATCCGGCTTTTACAAAATTGCGTCGATTGATAGCCATGGATTGGTCCTTAAAATGTAAATTTTGAAATTGTCTGCGATCGATTGTTTTCAAAGACATGATTGTATGTCCGATATCCCCCAGTTGAGATTGATTGATGCGATGATGTTGGCATATTGGCTTCCTTTTCCCAAGCTCGCGGTTCTTGGGTGCTCTATTTGGCTGGTTGTACCGGCTTTTGGTGAGGTTCGGGACGATTGTTGGCGATTT
>JAAEOH010000164.1 GCA_024244645.1 Hyphomicrobiales bacterium | reverse complement strand
GAGCCTGGTGCTGGGACCAGTTTGGCAAGTTTTCTGAGGTTCTGGGCGGTTGCTGCGAGGTGGAATTCGTCGCGAACACCACAGGGACCCCGTAATCGGAGCCGGTCGAGTTTCAGAATGCGTTTGAGATGAGCAAACAACCAACTGCCTGTCCTTATTGTTTCGTGAGCTGGCGTTGAATCAGCGGTGCTCGCGCTGCAAGGGGAGACCGCAAGACAATGTCATTTCTCTTCCCTGTCGAGTGTCTGCACATATGCAAACAGGTTGAGAATCTGTTCGAAATCGAGGAAGCCAACTGCCAGCATGTCGGCGCCGGGAACGCCGTTTAAAATCTTGTGCAGAGCCTGTTCAGGGCGATTGCGAGCCACCCAGCCAAGCGATGAGTGGTCACCTTTTTCTCCGACAAAACCTGCACGCCCATCGGGCTGGTGGCAGTTCATGCACGCGCCTTCGAATATATCACGCCCCTGTTCAAGATCGCCCCATGCTCGCCCTTCGTTGTCGATGATCGAATCTCTGTCGTACAATCCAACACTGATGAACAGCCCCAGTATATCGAACGCAAAATCTGGAATGGCCTCTTGCGGAAAATCTGGATGCGATCCGCGAATCTTCTTCATGATCATGTATGGATCGGTACCGCTCAGCGATTTGAGGTCGGCGAAGGCCTCGTGACGTCCAAGAACTGCCCGCTCTCCCTCAATGCCCCGATAATCCCAACCATGGCAGGATACGCAGCGCCAGGTGTCTCCATCATCGATCGCAACCTCTTTCGGGAATGCCGGGTTTCGATACCTTGGCGGATCGACATCAACTGTCACCCAAAGATTGTCGTAAAGTTTCCCACCAAGAGAAAGGAGAAACCCAATGCCGAATTCGTCCATCTTCATTTCGGTCTCTTGAGCATTCGATGTCGGCGTCTGTACACTGACCGCAACGAGCGCTGTGACAATCAAAGCCACTATGCATTTATTCTTCGAGGACATTTTTCTCACTCAAAAGCAGATGATCGGGCGTGATGAAGGTGATTCAAGTGCCTTATTTGAAGATATTGCCGCCGGAACCGAGTTTTGGACGTAGAACATACTTACGCTTCAAATTAATTGATCTGCGTCAATGGTGCAGATATGTCGTTACTCGCGGGACATTTCCCTTAACCTCCCAGATTTGGGACAAAGGAGATGTTCATGAGCAAGGATCAACGAGAGATTGCGCGCAAATTGCGGATACTTCGGTACGCTGAAGAGATCAGCCAGGCACCGTGAGTGGTCACACAGCAATATCGATACGAAAGGCATGGATCGGGCATTGGCACCCGGTCATCATGCGGCGATACGGCAACGCTATACGGTGTGCCGATACGAGGTGTATAGCAGAGGTCCGTTTTCGAAAACTTCCTCAAACACCCACAAAGCCAAGCACGCATAGAAGTTCACGTTGCCGCTTTGGATTGGAAGATAGTCGCCGCCAGGGTGCTGGAAATTGTAGAATCCGCCCTGCCTGTCTTGCATTGAGAGGATCCAGTCAACCGTCTCGACTGTTTTTTTGCGATACTTGGTGTCCTTAAGTGCGCAATAGGCGAGCAGAAGACAGGACGCCGGCCAGAGTGCCGCGAGCGTGCTGTCATTGATGATTGGCAGCGGGAAGACAGCTCTCGAAGGCGGCACGGATCGAGATTCGACAAGGCTGCCCGCAAACGGTCCGGGGCAGTATACTTCAGCCCATCCGACCGCCGCTTCGGTCTGCGCATGCAGCGTTGGGAATGAACAGCTTCCGTCATGTGCTGCCAGCAGGGCTTCGGCGTCCATCAAACTCATTGAATACTGCGGGTAACCGTCGACGACCGCATAGCCAGCTAGATGTTCGGACAGTTTCGCGATCAATGGCCCTTTCAGGGGCAAAACTCGCGCTGCCCACCGAACCACCGGTCGAACGGCGCCAGCTATGATGCCGGTCCGGATGTGAGCCGGATCAAAAGGCCGCCAATATCCTGGGTCGGATCGAAGTTTTCTGTCAGGTGCTCCACGATTCTCTGCGCCGCCGCGTAGAATTCATCCTCGCCGGTCGCTTTCCAGGCGAGCAACGCGAGAAAGGCATATTCTCCGACTTCTATCAGCTCGGGAACGAGGAGCCTTCCGTCAGACGAGAGCGTACCCCGGACCATCCGGCGCGCTGCGCGGATCAGAGCACCTTCATAGCGTCGGTCGCCAGTCAGCGTCTGATAGGCATTCAGTCCCTCGAAGACGCATTGTGCTCCGTCGAGTGTGAAGGAGGAATGTTGCTTCCAGCCGCCGTCCGTATCCTGATGCGCGACCAGCCAATCAAGCGTCGCCTCGGCGGATTGCCGGTACGCGGCCTCCCCAGTCAAGGTCCAAGCCATCATCCGCACGGTAGCGGAATGGCCGTTGAGGGTCGCATCGCCATGACGTCCATAAAACTCGTCAGCGGGAAGGTCGATAGGGCCGCTTTCATGCTGATGTGCCGAGAACCAGTCAGCATTGCGCACAATCGCCTTCTGACGCTTCGTCAGATTTTCTGCTGGCAAAAGTCATCCTGACATTACTTCGTTGGTCAAGCAGGCTCTGCACATCATGTCGCAACTACGATGATGGTGGCAACAGCTTTTGGTCGCTTTGTCCGCGTTGCCGCCGTCAAAATGCCTTGCAGCGAAAGGCAAGTTCGTGCCCCTTTGAGACATGGCGGCCATGTCGCAACTGGGATGGTTCCTCGCGAACTGTCCTAACGCTACCGACCCAATTGGAGCATCGTGCGTTTTCACTTGAGCAACCGCGGCCGTCGGCAGAAAGACCCGGGGCGGACAAACACACTTAAATTTGGTCAATTTCGAGCCGGTTAGCCAGCAGCGCGTACTAAGTGCGCCACCCCGCTAAATGAGGGTTGCGCCTTGCGCCGTGCCGGGCGCCATCAATTCATCGATCTTCCGGCATACTTCTTCGGACAAGTGTATGCTTCGAGCCTCCGTGTTTTCATCAACACGTGCAGTCTTTCGCGATCCTGGAATCGGGTAAATGTCCTCGCCCTGGTGAAGCAACCAGGCCAACGCCAGTTGAGCAGAACTGATCCCTAGTTCGTCTGCAATCTGCTGAACCGGTGCGAAACGGTTTCGATTGGCGCTGAAATTCTCGCCCACGAAGCGGGGATTATTATTGCGAAAATCCCTTGCTCCAACCTGTCGATCGTACCGGTCAGGAAACCGGTGCCCAGCGGCGACCATGCCGCCAGCGAAATTCCCAGCTCGCGCAGGGTCGGCAGCAATTCCCTTTCCGCTTCGCGCCGCCAAAGGGAATACTCGTACTGAACCGCGGTGATTGGATGTACCGCATGGCCCCGGCGAACCTGTTCGGCGGTAACGTTGGACAGGCCCAGATAGCGGATCTTGCCGGCGTCGACGCCTTTCGCCATTGCACCGACTGTTTCTTCGATATCGACCTTGGGATCGGGGTAGTGCGCATAGTAGAGGTCTATGTAGTCTGTGCCCAACCGTTCCAGGCTGGCATCCAGGGCGCTATGTACATAGTCCTGTGATCCGTTGATCGACAGTGAGAAACCCCAACCGGTCTCGAGCGCCATCGCCCGCCAGTTGAACGAACGACCCAGAAAGACCTTGCAATATCAAACGCCGGCTGAAAGGTTTGCGGAGTGTGTTGCGTCGATCAGTTGAATCCACCCTTGATTACTTTGCTTGCACGTAAAATAGGTATTCCGCCGCCATTGATATTCCACGATTTATCCGGGTCGATCCAAACGGATCGGTGGCCACCTCAAGTATTTAGAATATTCCTCTGACAATGCCTCACAATAACCTCTCGAGAATCTCCAGGCGGTCCCAGTAGGAGCTGCGCGTCAAAGCCCTTGAATTTGACACATTCGTCCCCCCTTACTGTTCACACGTTACATTTGTTTGGTGCAACCAAAAGATTCGGTGCGCCGTTTGCCTTTGATTTCCCTTACATTGAGAACGATAACCCGATCCATCTTTCACATTATGTGCAGGATACGATCAACGCTCACATAATGGAATTCAACCATGACTAACGGTACAGTAAAATTTTTCAACGCTGACAAAGGCTTCGGATTTATTGAGCCAGAAGACGGTTCAAAAGACGCATTTGTTCATATCTCAGCCGTCGAGCGCTCCGGACTGAGCACGCTAAACGAAGGACAAAAGGTCAGTTTCGATCTCGTCGCTGATAAAAAGAGCGGCAAGATGGCCGCCGACAACCTACAAGTTCTGGCCTGATTGCACTGTTGGTGGCTCTGGAGCTCCAGAGTTCGCTGGCTTTCAGCCTCGCCGATCAAAGTTGACCACGGATGTACTGGCAACTTTCTTCGTAACGTTGCTACCGCATGATGATGCCTGACAAGACGCAATCCGTCTTGTAGCCTCGCACTGGAGACAGTCGCGGGGCTTTTGTTTAGGAGCGTGATTTGGGAAACAGCATGCCGCTGTCTGCGGCTCGAAAACCAGCCCAGATTTTGGCGCGTGGTTAAAGGCCGTCCGCTTGTGTGCGTTGTGTTGCAGGGGTATTTGCGCTAAGTTCTTCTAACCTGCGCCAGCCTGAGCAGGCGGCCACTGCGCTGAAAATCGTGGAGATCCCAGCAGCATTTTGCTTGCTCAAGGCTATTTGGCTCATCAAATTTGCGCAGCGCGTAGGTAGTAGGTTCAAATTGGGGTAGAGTTTGAGGTTATAACTCCGACCAACTTCGCACCAATGAAACAGCGTTGGCGAGAGCATTGAGCATTCAAGACAGCTACTCCGATGGTGGCACGCAAACGGCGGCTTGCGAGAAGCTATAATCACCACACGAGATGTCCCGAAAGCACCTGCAAGTTACAGTACGACGTTCTGCGCTAGCTGGTTTTGGGCGTGCGGGGCGTATTAGATTCGCAGCGTCTTAAGGTGCGCATCGATGCGCACCGTGACCCGCTTGTCTTGCGGCAGATTGTTTTTTTCAGCCTGCCAGACTTCATGGAAGTGCTGCACTGTCTGCTTGGCGGTATCAAGGACCGGCTTTTCTGGGAGGCCAGCCTTGCCTGCAAGGTAGGACAGCTCATCCAGCGTGAAGCCGTCAAAGCGTTTCGTGCGCGCGAATTTAAGCGCTGTTTCCTCATCTTCAATATACGGGATCGTCGAAACCAGATCATAGGCCGGTGACAGGGCAGGCGTTCTCCGGTCCGGATAGATCAGCGACCAGTTCTTTAAATGCATATCGGCATTGCCGGTGAGCGTGCAAAACGTCAAGCGCTTGATAAATTCTTCAACGCCGGTTTCGCCGGTCTCGGCGGCGATCACCGTCGCGATATTGCGGTAGCTGGCGCTCTTGTATTTGTCGTCCGGGTAGACGCCAAAAACTTGCGCAAAGTCTTCTATATGGACAGGGCCGTCCTCTGTCCGGTCAAAGCGCTTGATCGCAAAAGCCTGTCCTTTGAGATCGCCGATCCCTTTGGGAAGGTTCTGGATCGCTTCAATATCGATCAGCGCAATCTCCGGCACATCGATCCCGATAAGCCGCGCGAGTGTTAGCATTGCATATTCGTTCTCGGGAACACCCTCGAAGCGGATAGAAGGCAGTTTGACGATCCACGAACCGCCAACGCCGGTTGCCGGAATCGTCAAGCCCTTGTTGGCTTGTTCGTTGTGAATCGCCGAAAACTTTAGCTGCACGCCTGCCAGCGAAAAGCGCAGCGCGTTCTCACGCTTTTTCTCTGTTGTCTCTGCACTGTCCTCGCTCAGGCCAGGCGGCCAGGCATCGCCGTCGGCAGGATCGGCCGTTATCGCACCTGAGAGGTCGCGGCCCAAAGCCCAGAGTAGGAAGAACTCGCGCTCCTTATTTATTCCGGCAAGGCGGGAGAGATACTCCCGCAGATGCCCTTCCGGCAGCAGGTTCGAGAAGAACGGCAACAAACGCTTCTGCTTGACCGGCCAATCCGTGATTAACTGACCATACTCGTCTTTGAATCTCAGTCCGAGTATCGGGCGATTTTCATCAGCGACATATTCGTCGGTAAAGCTGAAGATCGTGCGGTCGCCCTGGACATGCGTCAGCGTGCCGATCGTCTCGTCATAGAGCTTTACATTGAGTACAGAGACATCAGCCATGATCGTTCTCCTCTTCATCGAGGCGGTAGGCCGGTCGTGGCAGCGATGGCTGCTCCGGGATGATATGGACGAGTTGGTTACGCAGCGTTTGGGCGTTGTGTGCCGCTTGCCGCAGTGCTTCTAGCTGCTCCACCGGAATTTTTGCTGCGTCCTGAATGGCTTTGATCTGTTCGGCTGTGCGTCGTCCCGCGTCCGCGATTCCGCGGTAAGTTTCCGCGAATTTTTGCAGCTCACGGATCGGTTTGCCGATCTCGCGCAGATGCTCCAGATCCTTTCCCACGTTGCGCAGATTTTTCAGGGTCTGGAAGTTGTCCTGGAGTTTCTTTAGTTCGGTAAGTTCGGGGTAGGTGACGCGCAATTTCTTGACTGTTTCCAGTGTCCGGGTGAGCTCCTTGAATGCGGGCGTTGCAGGGATTGTGGGAGCTGTACTGCGCACGACATTGTCCACTGCTGGTACGGCCTTTCGGGGGACCAGTTTCAGGTCGAGATCGAGTGCCCGCGCGAGTTCGATTAGACTGGACAGTCTGATATCGGCACCGCCGCTTTCGATTTTCGAGATATGGCTTTGCGGCACACCCGTGCGCTTGCTCAAGGCCCTCTGGCTGAGGCCCTTGGTTTCCCTGGCGCTTTTAAGCGCATCGATGATATCTTGTGTTGCGTAGCTCATGATCTGTTTTTCTATATTTTGATGTGTCCTTGATCTAGTTTAGCATATCACGATTTTAACATCTCTGTCCAGTGATGATCTATATTAGCAGATCATTCTTGGCTTATGATATGCTAATATAGATCAGATATGGGGCCTAGCTGCCGCTTTGTGAAGGTCTCGTGGCAGCGGGAAGAGGGGTGGGCTCCCATGCTGCCGCATCCGAGGCTGTCGCACGATAGGCAAGTTGCCCGCCATTGCGCCGAACCTCACGACTGATTGTCGAAGGCGAACGACGCAATTGCCGGGCAATGACGCGCAGGGAATAGCGAGCCTTTAAACCTCTGGATATCTCCTCACGCTCACCAAGCGTCAGCGCCAGACGAGACCTTCTGCGTTCAGGCGGGCGAATGCCGCCGGTGCTCGACAATAGAGGATAAATCGAGGAAGAGCCGCGATCGAACAAACGGCCGATCGAACTCATCGACTCGCCACGCTGCCATCGATCCCAAATCTCAGCCTTATGCTTGGACGTAAAATAGATCCGCTGCCGATACACCATCTTCAACACTCCTTCTTTCTTCAAAGATTAGAGTGTTGCGACCATCCGTTGAATCCACCAGGAAAGCGGACTTATTTTGTGAGTGCGAAATGTTCTAATTAACCGCCCCAAAGCAGCCGTTCGTCAAAACAGAGAGAACTTTGGACACCTCATTAACCGGTACGCGGACATACCGACGAAGGAATCCTGGTGTACTGTCCAATCTGCGAAAGTGGCCGAACGAACCAGAATTGGCACTAGGGATTGTTGGGATTCAGGATTCCCTTTTGTCAGAAGAAGTGATTCAAGCTCCGAAAGGAGTTTGGCATGGATCGATTCGTACTGACGGATGCCCAATGGGCGAGGATGGAGCCTCGTTGTCTGTGCAAGCCGGACGACCCGGGGCGTAGTGGACGCGATAACCGGTTGTTCTTGGAGGCGGTGCTGTGGATTGCACGGACGGGCAGTCCATGGCGTGATCTGCCAGCGCTCTTCGGGAACTGGAGTACGGCTTACATGCGCTACCGGGACTGGGTGAAAGCTGATGTTTTCAAAACGATTTTTGACGCGGTTACCGATGATCCCGACATGGAGTTTGCCATGGTCGATGCTACCATCGTCAAGGTCCACCGTCATGGCCATGGCGCAAAAGGGGGACTCAAAGCCAGGCCATAGGCAAATCAAAGGGCGGCTGGACCACCAAACTGCTGGCGCTTACCGACGCACTCGGCAATCTGGTCCGCTTCGTGCTGTTACCGGGGCAGCGTTATAACACGGTGGGCGTTGCTCCGTTGATCGAAGATGTCGAGTTTGGAACCTTGATCGCCGACAAGGCATACGATTCCAATTGGATCATTGCCGAACTAAATGAGCGCGGCGCCGGCATCGTCATCTCGCAACGTCCGCAACGACGCAGCCCACTCCAGATTGATGCCGAAATCTACAAATGGCGCCATCTCATCGAGAACTTCTTCTGCAAACTCAAGGAGTTCAAGCGTATCGCCATGCGCAGCGAAAAAATCGACACGAGCTTTGAAAGCATGATCTATCTATGTTCAGCAGTCATCAACTCTCGATGAATCCCAACAGACCCTAGTGGACATCCATTCGTTTCACATCAACGATTTTCTCAGTAATATCCGTCCAAACCGGTTATAAATCGACTCCAATCCAAAGACTGAATCTGGCCCAATCCGGAACTCAGTGTTTAGCTGCGGCATACCTGCTTCACGCAATTTTAGGTGTGGACGAACAGTCCGCTGCCCAAAACCGAAGTCGGTGTACTTTGACTCTCTGTTGTCCATCAATCGCGATTTCGAAGGAAAGAATTCGACCTTCTATGTTTACTGTTGCC
Source organism: Hyphomicrobiales bacterium (assembly GCA_024244645.1). Lineage (GTDB taxonomy): Bacteria > Pseudomonadota > Alphaproteobacteria > Rhizobiales > Rhizobiaceae > Hoeflea_A. The sequence continues at coordinate 1,849 of JAAEOH010000164.1, read as the reverse complement.
CGGTATTTCCCGGGCGGCAAATCCAGTATCATTCTTCCACGTTGATCCGTATATGCATCCATACTGACGCCATTCTCAATCCGAACTTCGGTGTTCGGAATGACATGATTTCCGGGATCATAGATAAGTTGTATGATGTCTGCCGAACTGGGACTTGAGGCGCCGACCATAGCCAAACAGACGACAACAGTTATCGAGATCAGTCTGTACATTTTCCGGTATCCTTTCACAATGGCGCCTTCCAAATTGCTGTTTTTATTCAATTACATGTCGAACGCGTATTGCTCCGTAGTGCCGCACACCGTCGTCGATCCGTTTTATTGGATCCTTCTTCCCACCTTCGTAAAATTCAAGAGTGTTCTTCGGGAATAATTGGGCATCATATGACCCGTTAGAGTACTTTATGCTTTTGATACCATCTTCAAACTGCTGATCGGCACGAGTTGTCACCGTCATTGCATATACGCACCCTTTTTCGTCGCACTTCGGCCACCATGTGACTTTTGGAGTGAACCGCTCGGGCACTACAATAATGTTTCCTTTGCTCAGGTCGAAATCCGGCGGAGCATTTTCAGGATGGCTGACGGCTATTTGAACATCCCATTCTGTAATCCCACCAATCTCGGCGAGCAAATTTTCCAAATATGCTTTTTGGCTATGACACCCTCATGTATTTCTTCGAGCTCATCATATTTTTTTTCAGTTTTTCGTAGCTGAACAACCGTGGAATGTTCTGGAGGGGGTATATAAATCCATATCCAAATAGTGCGAACAGGCAAAGAACCAATGCACCTTGGATACTGAATTTGTTGAAAAAATTAATTTCTCCTTCTTTCGCTAAGCAGTCTTTTCGAAATTTTGGGGTTAAATTTGAATGCTACCAAAAGCATTACAATCAATATGCCGCTTATTGTTATAGAAAAATAGTACGGTAATACCGAATGTGGAATTCCGAACATAGTGTCTGACTGAGACATGTGAACTCCGACAAAATACCAAAAGGTGTCTACAATTGAACGCCTAATTGCGGGTTTACGTTTCCTTCCGGGGCTGGATTTTGGTATAAATCCTAATGCTCGAAGCATCCTCCGATTTACCCGATGATGTCGCTGCGTTGCAGGCAATGATCGCCTTGCAGAACGAGAAACTGTCGATCTTCGAGGCCGAGATCAAAGAGCGCGATTACCGGATCGAGAAGCTGGAGCATCAACTGGCGGGCATGCGCCGCCATCTGTTTGGCACGCGGTCCGAAGCCCTCGATCAGCTTGAGCTGACGCTCGAAGAAGAAGAGATCACACGGGCCGTTGAGACTCCAGTTGGCGAAGATGCCTCCGACACATCGAGCGATACGCCAAAGGGCAAACCAAAGTGCAAGCCTTTGCCGGACCATCTGCCTCGCAATGATGAGACACTCTCGCCCGGCAACGAGTGCAGTGCCTGTGGTGGGTCGCTAAAGACACTTGGCGAGGATGTCACCGAGGAGCTGGAGTATATCCCGGGCCGCTTTGTCGTGAACCGGATCATCCGCCCGCGCATGGCGTGTTCCTGCTGTGAGGCGATCTGCCAATCGCCGCTACCCTCACGCCCCATCGAGAAGGGGCGACCGGGACCAGGGTTGCTCGCGCATGTGCTCGTGAACAAATATTCTGATCACTTGCCACTTTATCGCCAGTCGCAAATCTTCAAGCGCGAAGGTGTCGATCTCGACTGACCTGCCACTGAACTTTCATCCGGCCTGATTTAGGGTCCGGCGTGATTTACGCCAGTTGGCGCTGTTGGTTCAAGCTTGGCGATTGCCTCTCCTGAATTCAGTTTGGCAGCGTAGGCCGCCGGTGTTTCATATCCCAAT
>JAAEOH010000163.1 GCA_024244645.1 Hyphomicrobiales bacterium | reverse complement strand
TCACAGATGAACGGGCCGGGCTATTTTGCCCCTGACTGCGTTGGCTCGCCCTTGTGGTGGGTTGGCACCACGGCACGCAACCCGCCTTGTCAGCGAATAAAATCGCTCCGGTCAAATGATTCAATCTAAGCCAGATTTGCTCTAGCCACGTGGACTCAATTGTGAATCCGTACAACGGCTAAACGTTGTTTCTTCGTTCAATTGTTTAATTCTACGACGAGTTCCTTGCCGCCCAAGCCGTGGACACTGTCATTGCCGCGCAAGGTGACGCTTTCAACGTCTTTGGGGATGACTACGCCGGACAGGCTACGCGTGAAAGGCTGCTCGTTCTCATGCGGATGGGCAAGAACGCGCTCGCCATAGACAGTTCCATCGGCACCAACCACATCCCAACGATTGGCGTAATGATCCCAGCCCTCGTCCTCATGAAGGAGCGTTACTGAAAACCGCCATTTGCCGTCCGATTGCTGATCAGCGTCGCCGGCAACCACTTCGACTTCGCCCGCCACGCCAGCCGCTGCCAGCCACACAGACGACAAAGCCGCAGCTGCAAAAATCAGTCCGCGGCTCTTCAAACCGATAATCCGTGCAGTCATGAACACCTCCCAATTGTTGAACGGCTATATCAATGCATGCATGCGACGTCCGGGGGAAATCACATGCGCGCGAGGCCATGTTTGGCAGGTGTTACGGGGCTTGGATCAGAAGGGGATTTCGTCATCCATGTCCCTGGAGAAACCGCCCTCCTGAGATGGAGCGGACTGGTCGCCATTATCGCGTTGGCTGTCGCTGAATCCGCCGCCGCCACTGCCGCCCGGGGCACCCTCGCCGCGGCCGTCAAGCATTGTCAGCGCTGAATTGAAGCCCTGGAGGACAACTTCGGTGGAATAGCGGTCCTGACCGCTCTGGTCTTGCCATTTGCGGGTCTGGAGCTGCCCCTCGACATAGACTTTCGAGCCCTTGCGAAGATATTGCTCGGCAATCTTGCAAAGCCCCTCGCTGAAAATCACTACGCGGTGCCATTCCGTTTTTTCGCGGCGCTCTCCTGTGTTGCGGTCGCGCCAGCTTTCAGATGTCGCAAGACGGAGATTGGCGATCGGCCGACCATCCTGGGTGCGCCGAATTTCCGGATCCGCGCCCAAGTTTCCAACCAAAATTACCTTGTTGACACTGCCTGCCATGGTCTAGTCCTCACAAATCCGGGCACGGGCGAGACGCCGCGCAACCCCTGCCCCCTTAATTTCCGGCGACCATAGACCATCTGACTGGCCTGTGTCCGCATACAATCAACTATCCACAGGAGCTTTTTTGTTCACATTATGTTCTAGTTTTACTATTGTACCTTGTCAAATGATTCCGCTTGGGTCATGAACGGGTGGCAATGTGGTGCTTGTATCTCGACATCGGGAGGGCAAGTCCTACATTTATACCCGCATTCATTCCACGGATTGAAATCAGAACAGCGCCCTGGCGCGACCAACATATCGGCTAGATTCCGGACGGTAACCATGAGCGAACTGAAGACCATTTCAATCCGCGGAGCGCGCGAGCATAATCTCAAGGGTGTTGACCTTGACCTGCCGCGCAACACGCTGATTGTGATGACCGGTCTTTCGGGTTCGGGGAAATCATCGCTTGCTTTCGATACGATCTACGCCGAGGGTCAGCGCCGCTATGTGGAAAGCCTTTCGGCTTATGCGCGTCAGTTTCTGGAGATGATGCAAAAGCCGGACGTCGATCAGATCGACGGGCTTTCGCCCGCCATTTCCATCGAACAGAAGACCACGTCCCGCAATCCGCGCTCGACGGTTGGTACCGTCACCGAGATTTACGACTATCTGCGACTGCTTTTTGCCCGGGTGGGTATTCCCTATTCACCCGCCACCGGAAAGCCTATCGAAAGCCAGACCGTCAGCCAGATGGTCGACAGGGTCATGACGCTGGAAGAAGGCACCCGGCTTTATATTCTGGCGCCGCTTGTGCGTGGCCGCAAAGGCGAATACCGCAAAGAGCTCGCCGACCTGATGAAGAAGGGCTTTCAGCGGGTCAAGGTCGACGGTAGCTACTCTGAGATCGCGGATGTTCCCGCGCTGGACAAAAAGTTCAAACACGACATCGATGTCGTCGTTGACCGTGTGGTCGTCCGTGACGATCTGTCCACGCGACTTGCCGACAGTCTCGAAACCTGCCTGAGGATTGCAGACGGGCTCGCCGTTGCGGAACTGGCCGACAAGCCCCTGCCGGACGATGCGACGGCCGGCGGCAGCGCCAACAAATCCAAAAATGAAACGCATGAGCGGCTGGTGTTTTCGGAAAAATTCGCCTGTCCGGTTTCCGGGTTCACGATCCCGGAAATCGAACCGCGGCTGTTCTCGTTCAACAACCCGTTCGGCGCCTGTCCGACATGCGATGGTCTGGGCACACAGCAGAAGATAGATCCAGCTCTGATCATTCCCGAACCGGGACGCACCTTACGCGACGGCGCCATCGCGCCCTGGGCAAAGTCCAGTTCGCCCTATTACGGGCAGACGCTGGAGGCACTCGGCCGCCATTTCGACTTCAAGCTCGGTGACCGCTGGAATGAACTGTCGGATGCCGCGCGTGAAGCAATCCTGCAAGGCACGCCCGACAAGATCGACTTCCACTATGATGACGGCCTGCGTTCCTACAAGACATCCAAGAATTTCGAGGGCATCATCCCCAATCTCGAGCGGCGCTGGAAGGAAACGGATTCTGCATGGGCGCGCGAAGAGATCGAACGTTATATGGCCGCAGCGGCCTGCCCATCCTGTGGCGGCTACAGACTGAAGCCCGAGGCCATGGCGGTGAAAATCGATGGCCTGCATGTCGGCAATGTAACGGAAATGTCGATCCGCGAAGCGGGTGCATGGTTCACCGATCTGCCGGAGCGGCTGACCGATAAACAGAACGAGATCGCCGGACGGATTTTCAAGGAAATAAGGGACCGGCTGAAGTTCCTCAACGATGTGGGGCTCGACTACCTGACCCTGTCGCGCAATTCGGGAACATTATCGGGTGGCGAAAGCCAGCGTATTCGCCTGGCATCGCAGATCGGCTCGGGCCTGACCGGGGTGCTTTACGTTCTGGACGAGCCCTCCATCGGCCTGCACCAGCGCGACAATGCGCGCCTGCTTGATACGCTCAAACATCTTCGCGATATCGGCAATACGGTCATTGTTGTCGAACATGACGAAGATGCGATCCTTTCGGCCGACCATGTCGTCGATATCGGCCCGGCAGCGGGCATCCATGGCGGCGAAATCGTTGCTGAGGGAACGCCGCAGGACATAATGGCGTCCAGCAAGTCGCTGACGGGGCAGTATCTGTCAGGTGTCCAGGAAGTGGAAACGCCGGCTGAGCGGCGCAAGATCGACAAAAAGCGGCAGATTACAATTGTCGGCGCGACGGCGAACAATCTCAAGAACATCACCGCAGGCATCCCGCTCGGTGTGTTTACCGCCGTGACCGGCGTCTCCGGCGGCGGCAAGTCGACCTTCCTGGTAGAAACACTCTACAAGGCGGCGGCGCGGCGGGTGATGGGCGCGCGGAACAATCCCGCAGCCCATGAACGCATCGAAGGGCTGCAGCATATCGACAAGGTAATCGATATCGACCAATCCCCGATTGGCCGGACACCGCGCTCCAACCCGGCTACCTACACCGGTGCATTCACACCCATCCGCGACTGGTTCTCGGGCCTGCCGGAAGCCAAGGCGCGCGGCTATCAGCCGGGACGGTTCTCTTTCAACGTCAAGGGCGGCCGCTGCGAAGCCTGCCAGGGCGACGGTGTCATCAAGATCGAGATGCACTTCCTGCCGGATGTCTATGTGACCTGCGACGTATGCCACGGAGAGCGTTACAACCGCGAAACGCTGGAAGTCACGTTCAAGGGCAAATCCATCGCCGACGTGCTTGGTATGACGGTGGAAGAAGGCTGCGAGTTCTTTTCGGCGGTACCGGCCGTGCGCGACAAGCTGACGACGCTGAGACGTGTGGGGCTCGGCTATATCAAGATCGGGCAGCAGGCAACGACGCTGTCCGGAGGTGAAGCCCAGCGCGTGAAACTTGCCAAGGAGCTTTCCAAACGCTCCACCGGGCGTACGCTCTACATCCTGGACGAGCCCACAACGGGCCTACATTTCCACGATGTCGCCAAGCTTCTCGATGTGCTGCACGAGATCGTCAATCAGGGCAATTCCGTCGTTGTGATTGAACACAATCTCGAAGTGATCAAGACCGCCGACTATATTATCGACCTTGGCCCTGAGGGCGGGGATGGCGGTGGTGAGATCGTTGCCGCGGGCACCCCCGAACAGGTGGTGAAGGAAAAGCGCTCTTATACGGGACATTTCCTCAAGGGACTTCTTGAAAGACGCCCGACCAAGAAAGTGGAAGCCGCAGAATAGGCGCCCAAAGAGGAGGCATTGATGGCTGATTCCGGTGCAATCCGAGCAGGCATTGGCGGATGGACGTTCGCGCCCTGGCGCGGGACATTCTATCCCGATTGTCTGCGGCAGAAAGACGAGTTGAACTATGCCAGCCGGCAGCTGCAAACGATTGAAATCAACGGCACTTATTACGGTACGCAAAAACCGGATACCTTTGCCAAATGGGCTGCCGACGTGCCCGAAGAGTTCGTGTTTTGCGTCAAAGGCAACCGGTTCGTGACCAACCGGAAAGTCCTGACGGATGGTGCGGAATCCATGGAACGGTTCCTGGGTTCAGGCATTACCGATCTTGGGAAACATCTCGGGCCGATCCTGTGGCAGTTCGCACCGACCAAAAAATTCGACCCGGCGGATTTTGGCGCTTTTCTGGAAATGCTGCCGAAGTCGCGGGACGGCATCGCATTGCGCCACGCGCTTGAAGTTCGTCACGAGAGTTTCTGCTGTCCGGAATTCGTTGCCCTGGCGGCAAGTCACGATGCAGCGATCGTTTGTGCGGATCATCTGACCTATCCCGAAATCGCCGATGTCACAGCGCCATTTGTCTATGCGCGACTTCAAAAAGGACAGGACGACATTCCAACCGCCTATTCTTCGCAAGACCTGGATCTTTGGGCTGAGCGGACACAGGTGTGGTCCGCGGGCAGTGCACCGAAAGGCCTCTCCTATGGCGATCCGGACCGCCAGCCAGAAGCGCGTCCGCGCGATGTCTTTGTGTATTTCATTCATGAGGGCAAGGTCCGAGCCCCGCAGGCCGCCGAAGCGCTGCAGGCCCGATGCGCCAGTAATTGAGTTCAGGACGCGACCTGAATATGGATGGCCAACCAGACCGTAGCCGGGCTTGATTGCGTCCAAGTGACCCGGTGACGGCAATGGGCCGGCAGCAATAGCCAGTCGCCAATCCCAAGGTTTCGCTCTTCGGTTTCACCGTCGATCTGCAGCCGCGCGGCGCCGGCAAGCAGCACGACCCATTCATCGTCGGTCTGATCGTACCAGTCGCCTTTCGGCGTTGTCTGACCTGCCGAAACGATACGCTCGATCCTGGCGCCCGGCAGGGAAACGAGCTGATCGAAAATCTCTTCGTCGGACTGGCCGTCCGGCAGAGCCTTGAACAGATTGCCCACATCAACGGTCTTCGGATTTGACGTCATGGTCTTGTTTGCCTGCTTTGTATCATTGCAAATCTGATAGTTGGCTTATGGATGGAATATTGTCCGGCAGGTCCTCGGCCGTCAGCCCCTCGCCTGCTCTCGATCCGGCTAAACCATGCATGTATGCAGCAGCAGACGCGGCTTCGAAGGGCGGCACGGCCTGCACCAGCAGAGCGCCGACAATCCCGGCAAGGCAATCACCGGAACCGGCTGTGGCCAGCCACGGCGGTGCGTTGGTGTTTATGACTGCCCTGCCCTCGGGTGATGCCACGACCGTATCGCCGCCCTTGTAGATGACGATCGCATTGGCTCTTTTCGCCGCCGCCCTTGCACGGTCTACCTTTGAAAGCGTCTGGTCCTGGTGCAAATCGGGAAACAGGCGTTTGAATTCGCCGTCATGCGGTGTCAAAACCAGCTTCGGCTCACCGCCTGCAAAGTTTGAAAAGAGCGCGTCGGGCTGATCGGCGAAGGCTGATAATCCGTCAGCATCGAGCACAAGAAGTCTGTCAGCGGCGGCGATATGGCCCGTAAACTCCCTGACCTTCTCGCCTAAGCCAAATCCGGGGCCCAGGACAAAGCCCGTGAACCTTTTGTCGGCAAGCAGAACATCCAGAGCATCCGCATCGTCAACGCCGCGCAGCATGATGGCCGTCAGATGGGCGGCGTTGGCTGCAGTGGCCGATGACGGTGCAAGGATAGTGACGAGCCCTGCCCCCGAGCGAAGTGCCGCCTGCGCCGCCAGCCGCGCCGCGCCGGTCTGCGCAAAGGAGCCGCTGAACACGCCAAGATGGCCACGTGTGTATTTGTGCCCGGACGATGATATGGAGGGCAGGCTTCCCGACCAGATCTCAGGCGTATTCAGCCACAACTGCTCGCAGTGGTCGTCAATCATGCGCTGCGGAATGCCGATATCGACGAGATGCATGTGGCCAGAGTGCTGTGCACCCGGCAGCAGATAGTGACCGGGTTTTGAAGCCGCGAACGTGACCGTATGCGCGGCCTTCAATGCAACCCCTTCAATCTGGCCGGTGCGCCCTGAGATTCCGGACGGCAGATCTGCCGCGACAACGGGCAATCCGGATTCCAGAACCTTTTGCATTGCCTCTGCCGCTTGTCCTTCAATCGGACGATCGAGCCCTGCGCCGAACAACGCATCGACAGCGACCTGGCCACTTTCGCAATTCATATCCTGCAACTTCTCAATCGGTCCGTGCCAGTCGTCCCTGGCCCTGGCGGCATCACCGGTGAGTTTGTCCGGATCGACGAGCGAATACAGCCTGACCGGCATTCCCGATGCCTGAAGAAAACGCGCGGCAACATAGCCGTCACCACCATTGTTGCCCGGCCCGCACAGTATCAACGCGCCCGTAGCCTGCGGATAACGCTCGAGGACACAGGCAGAGATGGCTGAGCCGGCCGTCACCATTAGTCCGTATCCATCGATACCAGAGCCGATGGCGGCACTGTCCACCTTTGCCATTGTTGCCGGCGTTAAAATCGAATGTCTAACCGTCATGTCCAACACCGCCGCCCATATTGCCGATTCGGTCGCAGGTCCCGATCCAGACCGACCATAACAACGAAAACGGATTCAGGAATACCCGGCCTGTCTTAGGTGTGCTTTTTTTTTGTGCAATTGCACTTTTTTTAATCAATCGCCAGGTGTTAAATTTTGGGCAGTGGCTTCCTGGCGCCGTCTGCGGCTACCACAATTGCGGCGATTGTCGTCGAATACCGGGCTAATTTCGGCGATGGGGTAAAATGACGGGCGCCGGAGGCGTTTTTTTTCGCGGCTAACATCGAATTGGCACGACATATGCATTTGCGTGGGCATGTGGACACGCGTTACTCTTTCGGAACCCAATTCACCTACGTGGATCTAGCAGCGAGATATTCTCTGATGAAAAAGATCGAAGCAATCATAAAACCTTTCAAGCTCGACGAGGTGAAGGAAGCCCTTCAGGAAGTTGGCCTGCAGGGAATAACAGTCACTGAAGCAAAAGGATTTGGACGCCAGAAAGGCCACACCGAACTCTACCGCGGAGCCGAATATGTCGTCGACTTCCTGCCGAAGGTCAAAGTCGAAATCGTGCTCGCTGACGATACGGTCGAAGCTGCGATTGAAGCCATTCGTAACGCGGCGCAAACCGGCCGCATCGGCGATGGCAAGATTTTTGTGTCCAGCGTCGAAGAAGTTATTCGCATTCGTACCGGTGAAACCGGAGTGGACGCCATCTAATCGGTGCCGACCCGTCGGTGCCCGTACATAACCACCCAGAAACTAGGAAAAATAAATGACCAGTGCCTCTGATATTCTCAAGCAAATCAAAGACAATGACGTGAAGTTCGTTGACCTGCGTTTTACCGATCCGCGCGGCAAGCTGCAGCACGTGACCATGGATACAACGATTGTCGATGAAGACATGTTTGCCGACGGCATCATGTTCGACGGCTCGTCTATTGCCGGCTGGAAAGCAATCAATGAATCCGACATGCTGCTGATGCCCGACACGGCGACGGTTCACACCGATCCGTTCTTCGCGCAGTCCACGCTGGCCATCATGTGCGACATTCTGGATCCGGTATCGGGCGAGCCCTATAACCGCGACCCGCGCGGCACGGCGAAGAAGGCCGAGGCCTATCTCCAGGCTTCCGGTATCGGCGACGAGGTCTTTGTTGGCCCGGAAGCAGAGTTCTTTGTCTTTGACGACGTCCGCTTCTCGGTCGATCCCTACAACACCGGTTTTACGCTGGACAACACCGAACTGCCGTCGAACAGCGGTGCGGAGTACGAGGTCGGAAACCTCGGTCACCGCCCGCGCACCAAGGGCGGCTATTTCCCGGTTCCCCCGGTCGACAGCGCGCAGGACATGCGCTCAGAGATGCTGACTGTGATGTCGGAAATGGGCATTACCGTTGAAAAGCATCACCACGAGGTTGCTGCGGCCCAGCACGAACTCGGCATCATGTTCGACACCATGACCCGCAACGCCGACAAGATGCAGATCTACAAATATGTCGTTCATCAGGTCGCCAATGCCTATGGCAAGACGGCGACCTTCATGCCCAAGCCGGTCTATGGCGACAACGGCACCGGCATGCATGTCCACCAGTCGATCTGGAAGGGTGGCAAGCCGACCTTCGCAGGCGACGAATATGCAGGTCTTTCGGAAAGCTGCCTTTACTACATCGGTGGTGTGATCAAGCATGCAAAGGCGCTGAACGCCTTCACCAACCCGTCGACCAACTCCTACAAGCGTCTTGTCCCGGGTTATGAAGCACCGGTCCTTCTGGCCTATTCGGCCCGCAACCGGTCGGCCTCGTGCCGTATCCCCTACGGCTCGTCTCCGAAGTCAAAGCGGGTCGAAGTCCGTTTTCCGGATCCGACGGCAAATCCGTATCTTGCCTTTGCAGCCATGCTGATGGCCGGCCTTGACGGTATCAAGAACAAGATCCATCCGGGCGAAGCCATGGACAAGGACCTTTACGACCTGCCGCCGCAGGAACTGAAGGAAATCCCGACCGTTTCCGCATCGCTGCGAGAAGCCGTCGAGTGCCTTGACGCAGATCGGCAGTTCCTGACCGCCGGCGGCGTCTTCATGGAAGACCAGATCGATGCCTATATCGAACTGAAGATGGAAGAAGTCATCCGCTTCGAACACACACCGCACCCGGTCGAGTTCGACATGTATTATTCCGTTTAAGGCGGTATGCTCGAATTGAAAAGCCGGGCTTAATGCCCGGCTTTTTTGTGCCCAGTTTATTCAACGGCCAACAGACTAGAGCTGGTCACATTTTCTTTGAATCAAGAGGATTCCCTTTTCGGTTGATTTATGATTCAAGAAGGCTGCTGGGATGAGGAGGCCAGCATGTATGACCAAGCCCTATTCCAACGATCTTCGAGAACGCGCAGTTGCGG
>JAAEOH010000162.1 GCA_024244645.1 Hyphomicrobiales bacterium | reverse complement strand
TCTCTGGCATCAACGGCTGAATGGTCGATGAGCATCCAAGGAAAGATTGCAGCAGGGCACCAGGCGTATGATGCTGCATGATATCCGTAGCCGACAAGGCTGAGAAGCCCTTGCCTGTCTGAAACTCAGGGTGTTCCTCGTGAAGAGCGCGTAGATATGCAACAATACGAACTGCCTTGAGGGAGTCCCCGCCGCTTTCAAAAAAGTTGCTGGTCATTCCCATACCCTCACTCTGGAGTACCTTCCGATAGATCGCGAGGACCGCTTCTTCCAGTGGAGAATTGGGAACCACATGTTGTCCATGAGAGCTACCGATGCCACCACTTTTGTGTGCTGCTTTGCTCTCAACCAGGAGGCGAAGAAGGGCACGCCGATCTGCCTTGCCGGACATTGTGGTTGGGATGGAATCAACTGCAATCACCACAGCAGGAACCATGTAGAGTGGCAGCACCTTGGAAACACCAGTCTTAACAGCAGATGCATCCACACTCACAGGTGTCACAAAGCCCACCAGGCTCTGTTCATGCACCAACACCATAGCCCGGGTAACAGATGAATTCGCGGATTGCAGAGCCATCTCAACCTCATCCAGCTCCACACATTGGCCCCTGATTTTGATTTGCCCATCATTCCGCCCAATGAAGAAAATGGATCCATCGGGAAGCAGTTTGACCATGTCTCCCGTCTTGTAGATGTGGCTTCCATCATCAGAGCTGAAAGGGTTCTTGATGAAGGCTTTGCGTGTAAGGTCAGGACGGTTGAGGTAGCCCCTTCCTACGCCATCACCCCCAATGTAAAGCTCACCCATCACACCTACTGGCAATGGCTGCAGGTGAGTATCTAGTACGTAGTAGGTAACATTAGGAAATGGGAGCCCAATAATGTTGGAGGATACATGCTCTGTACTGTTGGAGGATACATGCTCTGTACTGTTGTCAAACTCCAGTGCAGTACACCAGAATGTCTCTGTGGGGCCATATACAATCACAAAGTGCTCAACCTTGTCCCTCCATATTTCCAATTGGTGCTGCAGCACGCGCTCTCCACCAAGATTAATGCACGCCACCGAGGGGAGGTCACAGTTGACAACAAGTTCAAAGAGTGATGGAGTCATGCAGAGGTGTGTGATCTGTGATGCATATAAAGTGTCAAACAACCAGAGTACACCCTGGAGTGTGTGTGAAATATGACTTGAATGACAAGCAAGTCAGCTCACCTTCAATGTGTTGACGAGTAGATCCAGCTCATCCAACAATGCGTACTTTGGAGCAAGTACCAGAGTCGCACCCGTGGAGAGTGTAGAAAACTGAATGCCGCAACTCATGTCAAAGGTCATGGGGCTTGAGAGCAAGATCCGACTCGTTGGATCCAGTCCCTTGAGCATGCACAACGCCCCGTGCTGAATGAAAGAAGGAAGATTCGCATGATCCAGCACCACACCCTTGGGCTTACCTGTTGTGCCCGAGGTGTAAATGATGTAGCAAGAAGTGTTAGGGGTAGGGGGGTGCCAGTTCATGGTACTCGGCTCTGGAAGAAGTGCATCTTTGAGGATCTTTGACACACTCAGCACAGGGCATTTCACAACATTACTGAGTCCTGCAAAAGCATCCTCATCCTTAACAAGCAGGGCTGTCAACTCGGCATCCTCCGCAATCAGTCTAATTCGGGCAGCAGGATAGCTCGGATCAAGTGGTACATATGCTCCTCCTGCCATAAGAACACCTGCATGAGCGTATAGTACATCTTTGCTGTTAGTGGCCTGATACCCTGATATGCAAGTTTGAGAAGTCCCTACGTACCGTAGATGGATGCAATTGCCTCAGCCAAGTCATTGGTCATGAGCAGGCCCACCGTCGAGTCTCCTTCAACCCCAAGTAATTGCATTTGTCTTGCCACCTTATCTGCCATGCTTCGGAGCTCTGCGTATGAGATATTCCGCTTCAGCCCTCCATACTCAACCAGGGCTATTGCATTGGGATTCGTCTCGGTTTGATCCAGGAAAACCTCATGCACCAGCCACCCAGGCTTAGGACAAGGTGCAGATGTTTTGTTCCAATCCACTAACTGCTTCTGTTGCTCAGCCTGCGTAAGCATGGGAAGGTC
>JAAEOH010000161.1 GCA_024244645.1 Hyphomicrobiales bacterium | reverse complement strand
TGATGTTGCTCGAATTTCAGATGCAATGGTTAGTCCGCTCTCTGATCCTAAATTGAGATCCAGGGTAATAAGATCGACTGTGTGATTGATGATGGCGCTATGTACCTGTTCGCCGTTTTCGGCCTCAATCACTTCGTATCCTGGAGTTCCCCCGGTTTGATGGACACTTTTCCGTTTATGAAGGAGAGTGCTTATCATGCCGAGAACGAGGAACCCGGTTGATCTCCCTCAAGGCGGTCAATATTTCAACTGCTGGATTGAAATATTGTAGGGAAAGTGACCTGAGATCCTGAATCTCCTCCAAGTTTTGGTAGAGTCCGTCCCAATCAGGAGGCGGATAATGAAGCGATCACAGTTTACGGAAGAACAAATCATCGCGATTCTTGCGAGAGGAGGAAGCCGGGATGAAGACGGCAGATATCTGCCGCAAGCATGGTATCTCTGAAGCGACCTTCCACAAGTACAAGGCCAAGTTCGGCGGCTTGAACGTGTCAGACGCTCGCAAGCTAGAGGCCTGGAAGAAGAGAATGCGAAGCTGAAGAAGTTGCTGGTCGAACAAATGCTCGACAATGCCAAGCTGAAGGATGTCGTATCAAAAAAATGGTAACGCCCGATGACGCGCGATGAGATTGCTGCGATCGCGGAGCACGAGCGCGTGGGGCTCGTAAAGGCGGCAGTAATGAGCAGTTACCTGATGCACTCCCGCCATGGGCCACAACACGTGCAGCAGATAATATGCGAGGACATCCGCGAGGCACTTCACAAGGGCGACCTACCACATGCGCGCGACCTCTTTGCCGTTCTGCGGCAGTTCATTGCAGACTATCCGGAGGCAGCAAGAGGCGCTGAACCCAGATGACTTTGAACGGTTCCGCCGAAAACCCCACACGTAAATAAATTGAGAGGACGCGGAAGCCAAAGCGGCACAAGAGACGAACGAGACAGTTATCCCGCAACCGACGTCAGTCGTGTCCTCGGTCTTTTTGTCTCGTCGTCGCCCCCGACACAATGCTCTGATCCGTTGACGCCGATCAATTCCGTGTCATCCATTCGGCATAGTT
>JAAEOH010000160.1 GCA_024244645.1 Hyphomicrobiales bacterium | reverse complement strand
GCCCAGAACCTCAGAAAACTTGCCAAACTGGTCCCAGCACCAGGCTCCGCTCACCAAATCTCATGAGCACAGACATCGAGCCAACGCGACGACGTATCAATAACTGTCAAATCGAAGGCTTTTTCAACGGAATAAGCCCTTCTCGGTCATTGAGGTTGTGTCGCTGAGGGGATACCGCCGACCAGCTACGGGTAGCAAGAATGGCCCATTCCAGAAGTTCGGGATCGCTGCAAGAGTGGTGTGAATCGAAAACTAGGGATTGGCAAACAGGCTTCAATTTGCAACTGGAGTAAACAATTCCTGGGATTTGCTTACACCCCGGAGATGATGCAAACCGACAGAGATGAGCGGCTTGCATGTACAGCTGGATGCAAAACTGGCCGACGTCAAGATTTGCCTGTCTAGTGCCCGACAAAGCCCCTCGATCCGGGCGGTTTCGTTGACCGCCGCACCGATGACCGTGAAATCGAGGCGGTCAGCGGCGCCGATGTTGCCATAGACCACCTCACCCAGATGCAATGCCATTCGGACATAGAGTTTTTCCGTTTGATCCTGGTTAAGCGTCGCCAGGGCGTTCGCGGCGCCAATAGCGGCATGAATAGCCTGACAGCAAGCTTTGTCACGGGCCGATCCTTCGATGTCGAAAACCGCAAGCATGCCATCGCCGATGAACTTTAACACCTCGCCGCTTTGCTTTTGCACCTCGGTCGCCATGATCCCGAAATAATCGTTGAGATGCCCAATGACTTGCTCGGACGGCAATCGGTCGGACATTTCGGTGAAGCCGCTGAGATCGGAAATCATAATCGCTGCTCGGATGCGTTTGCCTTTGCCACGCTCGATTTCGCCCGCGAGTATCCGTCTGCCGGCATCCGGGCCGACGTAGGTATTAAGCAGATTGACCTCAATTTCGTAGCTAATTCGGCTTTGTAGTGCCAGGGCCAATCGCGGTTGCAGGTATTCCAGCGCTGCAATATCGGGGTCGGAGAATCCACTCGACCTATCGGTACTCCAGGACGCCAGGAATCCGGTTTTGCGATCCGGCGCACCATCCAAACCAAATTCGGTTAGTTGGCCGACATAGTCGGTCGCCCCATGTTTTTTGAGTTCCTCAAGCTGTGGAAAATCCAGCACCGCATCCGGCCCCATGAGTCGGCGCCGCAGGAAGCTGGACCTGTTCTTGAACATGAAATGGAGCGGATACTTCTCCCAACCGCCGAAACGGGCATCTTCATGAGTATATGATTTGCGTTCCACACCACTGTCGCGGTGCCATAAACAACCAATCGTCGCCGTTGTTGGATGCAATGTCAGACTGGTAAAATACGCGTGCCATATCGGCAGACCGGCAGTCACCAAACGCTGACAATATTCCTCGATCAGCGTTTCGAATTTCGGCCTCAAAACGCCCTGCTCGACCAGCCAATCCTCGATCGCCGCAATATCAGAACGATCCGTCATAAATCGACCTCTTACTTGGGCTTAGTCTGTTTTATTAATCCCGCCTGCTTCACAGCCTCGAAGCGCGCTTGTCATCGAATGCACTCCGAACCGACTCCTCTAGGAGTTGAGCTTTCGGACCTCGCAGGGTTGGCCCCGTAGGGGCGAGGATCCACTCAACGGGTCGATCAGATTGTCATCGATTATCAGATTGAGGTTTCCTCCGTCCGAGCTGAGAGGGTTATAGCCGGGAAGATCCAACTCCTGGCACTCTTGCCACCAGCCTTCTTCGCCTGCGACGACCTCAGGATCGAGGTACTCGTCCAGCTTGGCCCTGAGCTTTATGGATCCCACTGGCGTGCACAACGCCGCCCACTCGCCGTCCGTTATGTGCCGTTGCCTTGCTGCATCCGGATGCATGTACAGGATTGGTTCCGGGACCTCTCGTCGCAGACGTGGAATCGATCGGTAGGAGCCATGCGTGAAAGCCGCCGACTTCCCTGACGTGAGGAGTAGTGGATATTCAGTGCGATCTGCCGCTGCTCTCTCTCTGGGTTCTTCGTATCGAGGCAACGGATCGTAGCCGTGCTTTGCGAGAGTGAGCGAGTAGATCTCCAACAACCGCGATGGAGTATTGAATCCCTTCCTACACCCAGTTTCCGGCAGGTGCTGCTCGTACTTCTTGTACGTGGGGTCCAGGGCGATCGAGATGCCGTTCGACTCCTGCCGAAGCTCCGCCATGGTCTTTCCAAGAGGCGACAACATTTCGTTCAGTCCCGCTTCCATGCTGCCCTGGAAAAACGCATCGCCCAGTCCGAGGCGCACAGCGAGATCGAACATCACGTCCAGATCGGAGCGTCGCTCGTATTGGGGCGTCACAACAGCGCGACGGACTTGCACGTGGCCTCGGTCTCTCCAGTCCATCTTGCCGACGAGTTCGCTCTCCCATGCGGATGCTGCTGGCAGCAGAATGTCGGCGAAACGAGCCGTCGGGTTTTCGTAGCAGTCGAGGTGTGCATAGAAATCCAGCTTCTTCAGGGCCTCGGCTCCGCGCCTTGTGTCGGGATTGGAGCAGATCAGGTTCCCACCGAAGCTCACCAAGGCCTTGACCGGATAAGGACTCTGTTCGGTTATCGCTTCGTATAGGTCGTATGCTTGGACCGCGCCCGCGCCAGCCCAACCGGGTCCGCCCGCGGGGCCAAGCGGTCGCTGCGAAGCTCCCAAACGTTTCTGCGATGCTTCGGTTGGCAGCAGCTTCATGCCGGCCATCATCTTCATCGGTACATGCGGGTAGAGCACCATTCCGCCGCGCCGATCAAAATCTCCCGTGAGAGCGAAGAGAATGCAGGCCGCGCGATTGGTCTGCATGGCGTCGGCGTGTTGCTCTAAGCCGTTCCATGTGTAGTAGCAGACTGGACCGGCAGTGCCGAGAAGATCCGCCGCTCGGGCGATCTCCGACTCGGGTATCGACGTCACCTGGGAAGTGTGTTCGAGCGTGAACGGAGAGGCTATCTCCCTCAGGGCGGAGAACCCCGTGCGGCAAGCAACGCTGCCGCCCCCGGGGAGCGCGACGGAAGTCTGACAGTCGAGCTCGGGTGTCACAGAATCGGACTCGTAGGACACACGCGCAGGATCGTAGATTGCGAGCTCCCCACTCGACGCATCTCTAGCCACGTAGCGCGGTGCATCCGCTCCTGAGACACCCAGATCTGCTCCGGTTAGCAGGCTTCCGCTGTCTTCTCGGATCAGGAACGGGGCATTGGTCCACTTCGACAGGAAGGCCTCGTCATAGTACCGCTTCTCGATCAGACGATTGATGAGCCCCAGAGCCAAGGGAAGGTCGGAGCCGGGCTGCACGCGGAGCCATGAATCCGCATGACCGGCGAGCGGGATTCTGCGCGGATCAATCACGACGAGCTTGGCTCCGCGTTCCACTGCGGCGTCGATATCGCGTGCGTGCCGCACGTGCGTGTTATGCGGGTTGGTGCCCCACACAAGGACGCAACCTGCGTGTTCGTATTCCGGCTGAGGCATGCCGACCCCGTATGTGAATGCGGAGCCGCTGTCCCGATGCCAATTGCATACGTGCGTTGTCATCGCAATGTTCGGCGATCCGAACGCGTGTGCTAGCCGCATCAGCCAAAGGTGATAATCGGAGGCCCCACTTCCGCCCGGCGCGGGCCGGTAGAAGACGATCGATTCGGCCCCATGAGTCTCGCGGGCCTCCTGTAGGTTTTGCGCCACCGTGGTGAGCGCCTCTTCCCACGACAATCGCTCCCACCCAGGATCAGAGGCGGTCTTCGGATTGGTCCGCTTCATCGGATAGCGCAGTCGCTGGGGGTCCGCGACGAATTCCGGGGCAGCGCTAGCCTTGATGCACGAAACGCCGCCCAGCGGATGCTCGCAATCGGGCACCACCTCAACGAGCCGCCCGTTCTCGACATGGCATTCGACAGGGCAGCGCACTGAGCACATGAGGCAGTAAGTCTTCACGCCTTTCGCCTCCTTTCTGCACCAACGTTCTGGTGGCAGATTTACTGAGGGTGCAATATAGGCCTCCCGGTCGGAATTATGTTAACAGCCGTTGCGCTTGGTAGCACAATGAACCGGAAGCGCATTGATGGAGATCAAAAAGCTTGACCCGTAGCTGAAGGCCACATCTGCGATCAGTCTGTGGTCGCGGATTGCCGATTGGATCGTTCCTCCCGTTAGCGGGCGAAGGTTGGTGCGCTTGGTCCCACTAGCCCTCCGGTAAGGTAAGTTGCCGAAAAAATCAGAACCTGCGGAAGCCAACGCCCAGATCGACAAGGAGGCTGAACCTACCCTGATCGAACGCGGGCAAGATTTTGCGCGTCAGCACCAAGTCTATCTGTCAATGGCTCTGTTTACGCGAATTCCGGGCCAGTATCTCAGGGAGAACAAG
>JAAEOH010000159.1 GCA_024244645.1 Hyphomicrobiales bacterium | reverse complement strand
TCGAGGTAGATGGCGTCCGCCTCGCGCAGGATTTCGAGCTTTTCGCGGGTCACGCCGCCCGGGCAGCGGATGGCAAGCCCCGGCCCCGGGAACGGGTGGCGGCCGATGAAGCTGTCTGGCAGGCCGAGTTCGCGGCCGAGCGCCCGCACCTCGTCCTTGAAGAGTTCGCGCAGCGGCTCGACAAGCTGCATGTTCATGCGCTCGGGAAGACCGCCGACATTGTGGTGCGACTTGATGGTGACCGAAGGGCCGCCGGTGAACGAGATGCTTTCGATGACGTCGGGATAGAGCGTGCCCTGGGCGAGAAAATCGGCGCCGCCGAGCTTTATTGCCTCAGCCTCGAACACCTCGATAAACAGCCTGCCGATGGTCTTGCGCTTTGTTTCGGGATCGGCTTCGCCCTCAAGCGCGTCGATAAAGCTGTCGGAGGCATCGACCAGGGTCAGCGGAATATTGTAGTGGTCGCGGAACATCGCCAAGACATCCGCCGCCTCGTTTTTGCGCATCAGGCCATGATCGACAAGGATGCAGTTCAACTGGTCGCCGATGGCCTCGTGGATCAGCAATGCCGCGACGGAGGAATCGACACCGCCCGACAGCGCGCAGATCACCTTTTTGTCGCCGACCTGCTCGCGGATTGCCGCAATCGCCTGTTCGCGATAGGCGGCCATTGACCAGTCGCCTTCTAGCCCGACGATCCTGTTGACAAAATTGCTGAGCAACCTGGCGCCATCGGGCGTGTGAATGACTTCCGGATGGAACATCATGCCGTAGGTCTTGCGCTCGACATTGCCGAAAACGGCATAGGGGGCGCCTTCCGAGCGTCCGAGAATCTCAAAGCCCGGCGGCAGATCGATGACCCGGTCGCCGTGACTCATCCAGACCTGGTGCCGCTGGCCCAGGGTCCACACGCCTTCAAATAGCGGGCAATCCTTCAGGATCTCGACATAGGCGCGTCCGAATTCACGATGATCGGATGATTCAGCCTCGCCACCCATCTGCACGCACATCGTCATCTGGCCGTAGCAGATGCCCAGCACCGGAATACCGGACTCAAAAACCACTTGCGGTGCCCGTGGCGAGCCGATATCGGTGGTCGAAGCCGGGCCGCCGGACAGGATCACGCCCTTCGGCTTCATGCGCTCGAATCCGGCCTCGGCCAGCTGGAACGGAATGATCTCACAATAAACGCCGGCCTCACGCACCCGGCGGGCGATGAGCTGGGTGACCTGCGAGCCGAAATCGATAATGAGGATGGAATCGGGATGTGCTGAGCTGTTCATGGCAAGGCTTTAGTTATTTGTTGATGAGAGCGCAAGCATGCAGATCGTTCATCCCTCAATCCCTTCGCGGCCGATGACGGCCATCATGGTTCCGGTCATGGTGGCAATCAGTTTCTCATCACCACATTCATCAACGGCAAAGGCGCTGCCATCGGCGACGGTGATCGTTCGTCCCGGCTTGGTGACCCCGGCACGGAAGATGAACTGCTCGCCGCGTGCCGGCGACAGCAGATTGATCTTGAATTCAATCGTCAGCACGGCGGCATCGGCGCTCATCAGCGAAAACGCGGCGTAGCCACAGGCTGAATCCAGTGCCGTCGAAATGATACCGGCATGCAGGAAACCGTGCTGCTGGGTAAAATCGGCATGGTAGGGCATTTCCATCTCGACCGTACCCGGGCCAACCGCATTGAGCTTCAAGCCGAGGGTCTTCATCACCTTCTGGCGCTCGAAACTGTCGCGCGAGCGTGCAATAAAATTTGGATTGCGTGGCTTGAAGTCAGGCATCGTCCGTCCCCTTACGGGCTCCTCTGCATAACGGCAAAGAAAAAGCCGTCCGTTTGCGTAGACGCAGGCGTCAGCGTGATCGTCTTCATGTCGGCCGACCAGGGCTGCAGGGTGTTTTCGCCATAAAGGTCCTGCCAGACCTCGCCGGCGGACACCAGTTCGAAGTCTCCATTGTCCTCGCAGAACCCGTAAACCTGCGCCTCGTTTTCCTGCGGCAAGACGGAGCAGGTGATGTAGATCAGGAACCCGCCTGGCCGCACAAAGGACGCTGCGGAGGCCAACACTTCCTGCTGCTGGTCAAGCCGCTCTTCAAGGTTTTTCTGCGTCAGTTTCCATTTGGTGTCGGGCCTGCGCCGCCAGGTTCCGGTCCCGGTGCAGGGCGCATCGATGACCACCCGGTCTATGCGCCCAGCAAGAGCACTGAGATCGCTGCCCGCCTCGTGCACCTGCACATTGCGGGTGGCCGCGCGTTTCAGGCGTTCGAATATCGGCGCAAGACGCGTCCTGTCGATATCATAGGCGTGGATCTGGCCCTTGTTTTCCATGGCCGCCGAGAGCGCCAGCGTCTTGCCGCCACCGCCGGCGCAATAGTCGAGAACCTGTTCGCCTTCCTGCGCAAAGATCAGCTCGGAGACGATCTGGCTGCCTTCGTCCTGCACCTCGAACCAGCCTTTCTGGAATGCCGCATCGGCGGTCACATTGGGGAGCCGGGCGGGGCCCTTGCCTGCCGCGATGCGAATGCCGTTGCGAGCCAACGATGCCCGCACCGGCCCGTTGCGCGTGAGCGCTTTCAGTGTCTTGTCGGCGGTGGATTTCAGCGTATTGACCCGCAGATCCAGCGGCGGCCGCTCTGCAAAGGCCTGCGCCTCAGTCACCCACTCGTCGGCAAAATTCTCCTCGAACGCGAATTGTGTCCACTCGGGAATATCTGCCCGGATATGCGGCTCGGCCCTGTCGAGTTTACGGGTCGAGAAGGCCGTTGCAGCGCTATTCGAAAGCGGTTCGGGCGCAAAGCGGTCATCGGCAAGCTGGGCTTTGAGTTTTTCCGGGCCGATGCCCCACTGGCGAAAAAGCACTGCATGTACCAAGGCTCCGGGGCTCTCATCATCCATGAGGTAGCCGTGCGAGAGTTTCTTGCGCAAGGCATCATAGACGATGTTGCCGATGGCGGCGCGATCGCCGGAGCCGGCAAAGCGGTGCGACAGGCCCCAGTCCTTCAGCGCGTCGGCGACGGGTCGCTTGCGCTGTTCCATATCGCCCAGAACTTCGATGGCCGCCGCCATCCGACCGCCAAGCCGCATGTCATGATCCTTGCTCTAATGCCTTTGCGCCGAGCCATAACGCGGCTCGCGGACAAATGAAAGCCGTGAGTTGACGAAAGCACAGCACGGAAAACCAGCGCCAGGGACCGCGTTCAACGCACCTCTAAACCCGCAAGAGCACCCAGGCGAGCCACAGCCACAGGATGGCGTTGACAAAATAACCGACGACAAAAATTGGCCGGCGCTGGCGGATGTTGTTGGTGGTGACATGCACCCAGGAATGGGCGATCCGGCTTGCAACAAAGATCCATGCCAGGACAACAACGGCGTAATTGACGCCGTTCACCATGTAGAGAACGATGCAGACCGCGTAGAACAGAAACGGCAATTCGAACTGATTGACCAGATTGCGGGCAACGGTCGCGGTGGGTTCCGGCTCGACGATCGGCACCTTGAAATCTGACGCCTTTGCGCTGCCTGCCCGCACAGCCGAATAACGGCGGCGCGACACCAGTACATAGATTATGTAGATCAGTGCTGTCTGGACAATCAAGGGCCAGAATATTGCCGTGTTGCTCATAAATAGCTCCGCTTCGAATCTCACCGCGACTGTAGAGGGAGACCAGTCCTGATGAAACCACCTCTATTGAGATATCGCAGCGAAGAACCATATTGAATGGATAGCGGGGGACAGGCTCAACACGCGGAGTGCTGGCATGTTCAAGAAGCTTCGGGTGAAATTGTCACCAAGGGCCGGTTCCGGGAGGATGTCGGTCGATGGCGCGCCGTCTATGGATGTCAAGGACGGGAATATGTCCTGCGATGAATTCATCGCCGTCATGGGTTCCTTTGAAAATCAGTGTCAGCCGTTTCTGGAACTGACAGAACAGGCGCGCGCACATGCCGAAACCGTTTCGGTAACCGGCAAGATCGATCAGACACTCGTCGGCCGGCTGGAAGACGCGTTGACAGAGATCAGGTCAGCCGAAATCCAGATCGAGGAAACGATGGAAGCAGCTGGCGACATTTCGCCGGCGGCACAGGCCCGGTTCGAGACGGCTGCGGACAAAATTGCGGATGTGCACAGCGCCGTTGAAACCGCTCTTAATGATATTCGCATGGCAAAGATCGATTTCGAATCCCTGAGAGACGATGAAGACGACGACGACGATTTCGACATGGACTGAATGGGTTAGCTGATCATTGGCCAGAACACGCTGAGCGGATGTCGGCAAATGTGAACCGGCGACTGCCGGCTTTCCGACAAATTGACACAATTCGAGCGCACAATTTCTGCGCGTTGGAATTACGGGAGACGCGGGATCGGGGTACGTGGATAAAAGTTGTCCGCGAGTATTGATCCTTGCGCTACGGCGGACCACACGTCGCGTTCCGAAGACGAGCTATGGTGCCATCGTTCTTGGCAAACTTCGGAATTGGACGTCGCATCGGGCCTTTTGGTGGCCAGTGCATCTGCTTGCGGATATCCGCTTGCAGACAATTGTTGGAGTTGTTGCATCAGCAGTATTTCGAGCACTGAATACAGTCCGTTCAAACATGCTGATGACAATCGGGAGAAACTCGATGTTCGCCGTAAATACAATTGGCCGGAAAACCCTCAACAGGTCTGAAAAGGAACGCCTGAAAAAGCGCCTTCGTCTTCTGCAACGATCGCTGGAAGCGTTTCCCGCCGCGTCGATCAGCAGCAACCAATCCGCTGGAGAATGGATAGGCGTTGACGAGTGGGCACAGTCTGCCATGCGCACGACCTACGACATCATCTTTCAGCTCGGGTCAGATCGCCGCCGGACACCTGAGGTCGGAACAGCATTAAACCGCGCCATGTCGGCTTATGACGCCACTGCCGATATTGTCGACAGAAAATATACGGGCCTCAGGGGTGAGGATTTTCATCTGGCCAAAAGGGCCATCAGACGATGCATCGAGTCCGGCACCCACCTGCTATAAACCGCCGATAGGCGGTGCGGCGGGCGAAATCAGCTCATGTAGACAGCCAAATTTGAAAACGCAGCCCGGTTTGATAGACTTCACGACAAGTGTGCCGGGAGCGTAAGCAATGGTGAGCCTGACAGCTAAAGAAAGCGATACGGTTTTTCGCATCATGGGTGCGTTGTCGAACGACCACTCGTCGCATTCCCTACGCACGACCATCGGACCGATGCTGCTTGACCTCATGAATGCGCAGTATTTCGCCTCCTATGTCTGGAGCGATGCGACAACGACATTTGACGACCGCATCGC
The DNA here is from genome assembly GCA_024244645.1 of Hyphomicrobiales bacterium. Classification (GTDB taxonomy): domain Bacteria; phylum Pseudomonadota; class Alphaproteobacteria; order Rhizobiales; family Rhizobiaceae; genus Hoeflea_A. Next base: position 4,276 of record JAAEOH010000159.1, on the reverse strand, counting down.
ACTGAATATGAGCGAAGACAATCTCAGAACCTACGAGACCTACTATCAGTTTCGCGATCCGATTACGCCGAGCCTGCAGCGACGGCGCAAGACAACAGCGGTCAGCGAAATCATTTCCCGCCGGGCACTGGAGCGCAGCGAGTTTTTCAACGATTTTCTGGTGCGGGACGGGCTGCATTTCGGCATCAACTACTACGCCTACATCGCCGGCCAGAACATCGGCGATCTGCGCATCTGGCGCGGCCGCGGACGGGAGGATTTCAACCGGCGGGATCTGGAAATCCTCGAGGCCATCGGCCCGGCGTTTACCCATGCAATGCGCCGCGCGCTGATGCGTGAAGACCAAGGCGAAACACGCATATCACTCGCCGATGCCATCGAACACGAAAGCATGAAAGTGCACCTGACCAGCCGGGAAAAGGAAATCGCGGCCGCCGTCATGCTTGGCAAGACAGATATGCAGATCGCGCAGGAGCTTTTCATATCCATCGCCACCGTGCTCACCCACCTCAAACATCTCTTCCGCAAGCTTGATGTGTCGAGCCGGGCGCAACTCATGCACCGCATCGCGCTGCACTAGGGCGCATTGTCGAAAGCCCAGTTGCAGGATCATGGCAAGCGGGCCTGCAGCGACGGCCAACCAAAGCGCGGGAAGTGCGAATGTATCCGGGCCATCACGCAACAAGATTTCCCGATAAGCCGGCCTTCATCATGGCTGAAAGCGGAGAGGTTGTAACGTACGGCGCCTATGAAGCCCGTTGCAATCGCCTAGCACATTTCCTGCGCAGTCTCGGTCTGAAACGGGCCGAGCATTTTGCCATCTTCATGGAAAACAATGCCCGTTATCTGGAATGCTGCGGCGCAGGCGAGCGAACCGGGCTCTATTACACCTGCATCAACTCATACCTGACGGCCGACGAAGTCGCCTACATCGTCAACAACAGCGAAAGCCGGGTTCTGATTACGTCAGAGGCCTGTCGTGAGGTCGCGTTGCAGGCAATGCAGCAGTGTCCGGACCTGCGTCTGTGCATCATCACCGACGGTCCGGGGCAGGATGATCAGGTCGTCAATCTGGATGAGGCTGTCGGCGACTATCCGGACAGTGCGTTGGAACAGGAAGAACTGGGCATGGCGATGCTCTACTCCTCCGGCACCACCGGACAGCCGAAGGGCATATTGCGACCGCTGCCGCGCGAAACGCCGGACCACAACATACCGCTTTATCTATTCCTGCAGAAACTGTGGCTCTACCGCGAAGACATGATCTATCTGTCTCCGGCGCCGCTCTACCATTCGGCGCCCAACGCCGCAGTCAACTTTGCCATCCGGTTCGGTGCCACCGTCATCGTCATGGAACGGTTCGACCCGGAGCAATATCTCAGCCTCATTGAAAAATACCGGGTCACGCACAGCCAGTTGGTGCCGACCATGTTTTCGCGCATGTTGAAATTGCCGGACGAGGTGCGTGAGCGACATGACCTTGCCTCGCTGGAGATCGCCATTCATGCCGCGGCACCCTGCCCGGCCCGGATCAAGGAACAGATGATCGACTGGTGGGGGCCGATCATTCAGGAATATTACGGGGCAACCGAGGGTCTGGGATTTACCGCCTGCGACAGCAAAGAGTGGCTGGCGCACCGGGGTTCCGTCGGCCGGGTCCTGTTGGGCGATCTGCACATTCTCGACGATGACATGCAGCCCTGTCCGCCAGGCAAACCCGGCAATATCTGGTTCAAGACGGCTTCGGAGTTCGAGTATTTCAACGACCGGTCGCGCACGCTTGAAGCGCGATCACCAGATGGCACCATGAGCACGGTTGGCGACGTCGGTTATATCGACGAAGACAACTTTCTCTACCTCACCGACAGGGTGACGTTCATGATCGTATCCGGCGGCGTCAACATCTATCCGCAGGAATGCGAAAACCTGCTGATCACCCATCCAAAGGTTGATGATGCCGCCGTGTTCGGTGTGCCAAACGAGGATCTCGGCGAAGAGGTAAAAGCGGTGATCGAACCTGTGCCCGGGCAGACTGGAGATGATGCGCTTGCAGAAGAATTGATTGCCTTTTGCCAACAACACCTGTCGCGGCAGAAATGCCCGAGATCAATCGATTTCGATGAAAGCCTGCCACGGCTGCCGACCGGCAAGCTATACAAGGGTGTGCTGCGGGACCGCTATTGGGGGGACCGCAAGACACGGATCTGACGGGAATATCTGCGACCGGGAAACGCGATGAACTGCGGCATGCATTGTAGACAAACGGGTAATGTTGCTACGCTGAACCGCTTTTGAACACTGAAGGACGTCGGCGATGCAACATCAATCAATTCAATTGGCCCCTGTCGACAACCTTTCACATGTGCGCGGCCACGACGACATAGCGCTTCTTGAGGTAACCATACCGGCGCTGCTCAAGCAGACTGTCAAGACGTTTGCAAACAACGATGCGGCGGTCTTCTGCGATCAGGAGATCCGCTGGACCTATGCAGAGTTTGACGAATCGGTTGATACGCTTGCAGGGGGACTGCTGGAACTGGGCTTTGTCAAAGGCGATCGGATCGGAGTCTGGTCGCCCAATCGCTATGAGTGGCTGCTGGCCCAATTCGCAACGGCACGCCTGGGTATCATACTTGTCAATATTAATCCGGCATACCGGACATTCGAGCTGGAGTACGCGCTCAACAAAGTTGGCTGCAAAGGCCTGATTACGGCGAGCAGTTTCAAGACATCCCACTATGCCGACATGCTTGCGGAGCTGGCACCGGAACTGGCCACATGCGCACCGGGAGACCTGCGCTCCAAGACACTTCGGCATCTGACAACGATTATTTGCATGGGGCCCGATACGCCACCTGGAATGCTGGCCTTCGACGATGTCATGGCATCCGGGCGCAATGTTGCAACATCCCGGCTCGATGCGATCAGCGATACGCTCGATCGCAATGATCCGATCAACATTCAGTTCACCAGCGGAACGACAGGCCAGCCCAAGGGGGCGTGCCTGACCCACCGCAACATCGTGAACAATGCACATTTCGTGACACTGGCAATGGAGTTTTCCGACACCGACCGTCTGTGCATTCCTGTGCCGTTTTACCATTGTTTCGGCATGGTGATGGGCACGTTGGGGTGCGTTACAAAGGGCGCTGTCATGGTCGTTCCCGGCGAAGGGTTCGAGCCCGAGGCGACGTTGAAAGCCGTATCGGAAGAAAAATGCACCGCGCTTTATGGTGTACCCACAATGTTTGTGGCGGAACTGGCGCTGCCGAATTTCGACAGTTTTGACTTCAGCAATTTACGCACCGGGATCATGGCCGGTGCGCCCTGCCCGATTGAAGTGATGAAGAATGTTCAGGCGCTGATGAATATGAAAGAGGTCACGATTGCCTACGGGATGACCGAAACCAGCCCTGTTTCGTTTCAAAGCAACGTCGATGACCCGCTTGAAAAACGCGTCTCTTCGGTCGGCCGCGTGCATCCGCATGTCGAGGTCAGGATCGCCGACGAGAACGGCAAGACCGTGCCGGTCGGCGAACAGGGTGAACTGATGACCCGCGGTTATTCCGTGATGCGGGGCTATTGGGAGGAAGAGGCGCAAACGGCAGACGCCATCGACGCCGAGGGCTGGATGCACACCGGTGATCTGGCGACACTGGATGCGGAAGGTTATTGCAACATCACCGGCCGCGTGAAAGACATGATCTGCCGCGGCGGCGAGAACATTTATCCACGCGAAATCGAAGAGTTTCTCTACACCCATCCCTCTATCTCGGAGGCCCAGGTTTTCGGCGTTCCCGATGACCGGTTTGGCGAAATCACCTGCGCCTGGGTGATTCCGAAGGCGGGCACCGAAATAATCGAACAGGACATTGTCGAATTCTGCAAAGGGCAGATCGCCCACTACAAGGTGCCAGCCCATGTGCGGATAAAGGATGCACTGCCGATGACGGTCACCGGCAAGCCGCAGAAATTCATCATGCGTGATGCGATGATTGAAGAGCTCGGACTCTCGGTGCAGGACACCGCGTAGTACAACAATATCCGAATAATACTGCAATTACGGCCGGTGGTTCGCCAAAACCCCAACCACATTGTGACTGTTGTTCGCCGGTCCTATCCAGATAGACACTCTTGATCCGCCCCACCTGAGTGGTCCGATTTGAATGTTAGTGCATGACTGACCCTATTTCCACCGGAAGGATGGTTTCGGGCGCTGGTGGTCGATATCCCAATGCACTGTGGGGTCGTTTGGTATTGTAGTGTTTCCTCCAGT
>JAAEOH010000158.1 GCA_024244645.1 Hyphomicrobiales bacterium | reverse complement strand
CTCAAGACGGCGGGCCACAAATCGAAGACGTTCCTCCATGACACATACCTCTTTCCACGGCATCAACACCTCCGGTCAAAAAACCAAAAGTGTTACCTATGTGTCCGGTACAAAACGTCACCTATGTCTCGGGTCGCTCACAATAACTTAATTCATATCAGTTTTCGCATGGTTACCCCCAGGGTAACACTGGGGGGTAACATGTGGGCAGATTGCCCACGGCAGCATGACTGGTTCGGAAATTCCGAACCTCGCAAATTGAATTGTGCCCAACTGTGTACATTTAACTTCCGCAAATAATTGCGGAAGCTAAGTCTTTGATTTTAAACTCCCCAAAATTGGGCAATTATTTGCACATTTTTATTCCGCAATATTTTGCGGGTTTTCAGGCCCTTTAATGGTGGAATATTTTCCACATTATTTGCGCGAGGAAATCGAGCCTACAAGAGGTGGAGACAGGAAATCTGATCAATGTACCGTTTCCGGTATATTGATATCCCGTTCCGAAGCTGCGCAGATTGCGTTTCATTCAGACTGGTCATGAAGGCCAATAACATTGTCTGGGTGTGAACCGGCGTCCAAAAAGAACCCCACCCAGTTACTGGGATACTGCGCTGAAACTATTACGTAAATCGGCTTTTGCCGTAGTTCGATCGGCATTCAATTGGGACCCCCGTCCAAAGCCCATTTTGGGCAACCAGATCAATGCATTAGACTGGCAGGTGGTGGGGTCCCTGTTCGACGCCGTTTCACAGATCATGCTTTTTTTCAACAAACGGTTCTCCAGCGTCAGTTCCGCGACGACCTCCTTCAAGGCCGTAGTCTCGGAGCGCAGTTCCTTGACCTCAGGTGCCGTCGCCTGACGCGCCGTGTTGCCTGCCAGTCTCTGCTTTCCCGCCTCGAGGAACTCTTTCGACCAGTTATAATAAAGGCTCTCGGCGATCCCTTCGCGACGGCATAGCGCCGCTATGCTCTCCTCACCGCGTAGACCAGCCAGAACAATGCGGATCTTCTCTTCTGCAGAATAGTGTTTGCGTGTCTTGCGACGGATACCCCTGACCAGCCGATCAGCGGCATCCTTCGACGTTCCGGATTTCTTGTTCATCTTCGCTCCTTGATGGCTACGATGAACCAGAAATCCTCCGAAACTCAAACCCTCAAATCTCTCCAATACGTGCTGACGTCAGACACATGCTCTTCTTGAAGAATTCATGCCTTGGCGTTACGCTGCCGAGGCAGCGTAACTGCTATTCCCTATCCAGGAAAGGTGGGGCTGGCCGGACGGTCACTAAGCAGGTGCTGTAAACGTCAATAGACGAGATTAAACACAATCGTAATAACAGATCGGCGGATCACATGAGCACATCAGAAAGCGCGCCCTCCCTCGCAACGCAAAGCCTCACACTGGAGGAGCTGGAGGCGCTTGGTCAAAAGCTTGCCGCGCATTGCAGAAATTACCGTGATGCCAATTTGAGACGCAGCCTGACGCAGCTTTTCATCACCTTGGGTCTGTTTTTCGGCACTTTCGCCCTCATGCTCTGGAGCCTTGATGTCTCCTACCTTCTGACACTTGCGCTGGCCATCCCCACCGGCGGGCTGCTCGTCAGGCTGTTCGTCATCCAGCACGATTGCGGCCATGGAGCGTTTTTTGAATCCAGTACAGCCAATGACTGGCTGGGACGCATCCTCAGTCTTTTTACCATTACCCCATATTCTTTCTGGAAGCGGGCCCATGCCATCCATCATGCCAGCTGTGGCAATCTGGACAAGCGCGGTGTCGGCGATATCACGACCCTTACGGTTACGGAATATCGCAGCCTGTCCCTCTTATCCCGGCTGAAATACCGCATCTACCGCAACCCGCTTTTCCTTTTTGTCATCGGCGTTCCGATTCATTTTGCCATCATCCAGCGCCTTCCGTTCGGGCAACCTCTGACTTTCGGGAAGATCTGGCGCAGCGTATTGGGGCTCGATATCGGGCTTATCTTCTTTCTCGGCGGCTTGATGTACCTGTTTGGAGCAGTGCCTTTCCTTTTGACCTATTTCCCTGTGATGCTCGTTGGGTCTGTCATAGGCGGCTGGATGTTTTTTATTCACCATCAATATGAAGAGGTCTATTGGGAGCGGGACAGTGAGTGGCGCTTCCACCTAGCGGGTTTATTGGGAAGTTCCTACTACGTCCTGCCAAAAGCCCTGCAATGGCTCTCGGGCAGTATCGGTATCCATCATATCCACCATCTCAACGCCCGCATTCCAAACTACCGGCTTCAGGAATGTCTTGATGCCAGCCCTGAACTGCGGTCGACTCCGAAGAAACTGCACTTTTTCGAAAGCCTCAAATGCATTCGCCTTGTCCTGTGGGACGAGGACAACAAAAAACTGGTGAGTTTTGCGGAAGCCGGATAACGCAAAGCACATAACGGGCACAATCAAAGCGGCCACGTCCAATGGCTGGATGAAATCTGCCGGCTACAAGGAATTTCGGACCTGCGCGCAACGGCGGAAAAACCATTCTTAGAGTAACCGTTGGTCATATCGCTATTCTTTCAACAGAGTTCTTGCACAAGGTTTTGCGAGGGCGGGTCGTGTGTAAGGTGCGGTTACCCGTGGGACATCCAATTTATTGATTATAACCTTTCTCGCAGAGCTTCGTAAGGTGTTTTCCCAGCATGTGCGCCGTGCGGTCTGTGGAAGTTGTAGAAGCGCTCCCATTCGTCCAGCTTGGCTTAGAGATCGATGTCGCCCTTGTAGCTGAGCAGCTGATAGAATTCCTGGCCGTCTGATCGGTGCGACCGCTCAACCTTGCCGTTGAGTTGTGGGGTTCCGCGTTTGATGTAGGCGTGTCGGATGCCCAAATCTTCCACATGCCAGTGGAACTTCGCCTGGAACTCATGGCCATTATCGGTTCGTATCTCGCGAATGCGGAACGGGAACTTTTCGATGACATGGTCAACGAAGTCGATCGCATTGGCCTGAGTGTGTCTTTCATAGACTTTCAAGGCTCTCACTCGGGTGGCATCGTCGATGGCGGTATATTGGAAGCGGCGGACTTTCTCGCCTCTATTCCCGATGAATGTCAGAAACTTGACATCCATTTGAATGTGATGGCCGGGTACCTGTTTGTTGTAGCGTTTGGTGTGAACTTTACGCATCCGCGTTCCCCGTGGAAGCCGGTTTAGCCCATGGCGGCGCAGGATGCGCGAAACGGTCGCGTCAGACATTTTGATGTTGTGATAGCGTTCCAGATACCAAACAATCCGCATCGGCCCGAGATGGTATTTGCGGCGAAGATAAAGCACCTTCTCTTCGCGCTCTGGCGGTGTTCGGTTGGCATGCCATTTTGGGATGGGCGGAGCATTTACCAGACCTGCCTCGCCACGCTCTGTGTAAGCTTGGCGCCATCTAATGGGATGGACGGCTCTCCTTCCACCAGCGCAGGTTAGAAGTCTGTGACAAGAAGGAGAACGGTGATGACTATAGAGACCCTCGGCATCGATATCGCCAAGAATGTGTT
>JAAEOH010000157.1 GCA_024244645.1 Hyphomicrobiales bacterium | reverse complement strand
GTCAAAGGGGAGGTTCAGTGGTGTTGGTGTGTTAGCCAGTTGCTCCATCCAATACTCCAGCTGCTGCTCCAAATGCCCTCCCATTTCAAGGTGATGCCACTGCCACACAGCATAGTCTGCATACTCCACAGGTAGTTGTGGCAACCCTGTCGGCTCCTCAGCACCAGCAGCATATGCATTGTACGCTGTAAGAAGATCGCGAAGAATAATTCGAACACTCTCTCCATCCGAAATGGCATGGTGAATGGAAATCCACATCACATGCTTGTTGGGTGCTCCAACTTCGCTGGGCAGCTTCACAAGAAGTGACCGAGCCATCTCCACTCCCATATCGAATGGTGTTCCAACATGGCCACCAATGGTGGCAATGACACCTGCCGCTGAGTCAAACCCACAGCTGTTCCAGCCATTGGTGCAATCCCAAATTTCCAGTGGAATTGTGCCTCCTGGTTCTTCAGGAGGATGAATGATCTGGATGAGGCTGCTCTCATCAGCCTTTGCCTCCTGAGGTGTCAATTATGAATCACACATTAGTTACAGTCATATAAAACAAGCCTGGAAATCGTGATACCTGAAGAATCAGTGCAGTCCTGAATACTTGATGGCGGCGCCACAAAAATGCAAGAGCCATCTTCAGTGCCTCAACATCTAACTTGCCGATGGCACCAAACTGAATCAATACATTATAATCTGAATGTGCCTGAGGTGCCACCAGATGCTCTCCTGTATACATGGTGGCTTGCTGGAAGGAAGCAGGGGCCTGCAACCTCATCTCAGTTGGTCGAGGTATAATGGGCATCCCCGGGGAAAGCCTCCCTGAAAGTGAATGGGTCCCACCTGGGAATCGACAGTCCACATCAAAAACAATGATCTGGTCCGAAAAATCTCCTTTACTGCAAGTTTCAATCTTCTTTGTATTGTCCAGAGTACCACGCTTACTTTCGTCACTACTTTCAATTAACCTTTGTGCAATGGCATGCAATGTAATAAGCTCATACATGTCCATAGT
>JAAEOH010000156.1 GCA_024244645.1 Hyphomicrobiales bacterium | reverse complement strand
GCGCGGCTAAAGCCGCCGTTCGAACCTCAATGACAAACCCCCAACGCCTGCCAAAAATCCAACCCAATTTTCCGCCGTCAACCCGGCCGAGAACACGCGCGCTTGTCAATGCGCCACTGTCCGATGAATAATTGGGGTTAGCAAGATCAAATACGCCAGGCGCAATCCACTTGGCTTTTTCATTCTCACCATGATGGCCGGGGCATATGTCGGCGTCGGGATCGTACTCATATTGACACTCGGCCACGACGCTGAGCCCGGATCGCAAAAACTGATTATGGGTTCGCTGTTTGGTATCACCCTGACACTGATCGTCTTTGCCGGCGCTGAACTGTTTTCCGGGCACATCATGTACATGACCTTCGGATTTTTCTATCGGAAAGTCGGCGCGCTGACGGTGATAAAGGACTGGATTTTCTGCTGGTACGGCAATCTATTCGGTGCCATGATGCTGTCCATTCTGGTTGTCATCGGCGGTGGCAGCGGATGGATTAATGAGGATACATCGCTTGTCCATCAGGTGGCTGACGCCAAAATGAACAGCACCGTCGTCGAACTCATTGCCCGCGCCATTATCTGCAATTGGCTCATATGTCTGGCCATCTGGATGTCCGCCCGCACAAAAAGCGACACGACAAAGTGCATCCTCCTTTTTGGTGCCTGTTTGCATTCGTCGCGGCCGGCTTTGAACACGGCATCGCCAATATGACCGTGTTCACAATTTCCCTGCTGGGAAATCATCCAAGCAGCGTGACCGTTATGGGTGGCGCATATAATCTGGCGTGCGTTTCAGTCGGCAATATCATAGGCGGTGCCGGATTCATCGGCGTTGCATATTATCTGACCGCCGTGCCTTTGTTTGGTACGGGGGTGGATGGAGAAGAAGACAGCTAAGAACGGCGCGCGCAACGCTATTTGCCGCGCTTCAGGTGCTCGTCGAGACGCGGCATGATTTCGATGAAATTGCACGGCATGTGACGGTAATCCAGCTGGTATTTCAAAATGCCGTCCCAGGCGTCCTTGCAGGCGCCGGGCGAACCCGGAAGCACGAACACATAAGTAGCGTTTATGACCCCGCCGGTTGCCCGTGACTGGATCGTCGACGTGCCGATCTTGTCGTAGGAGATACGATGGAAGACTTCGGAAAACCCGTCCATCTGCTTGTCAAATAAGGGGATTATGGCCTCGGGTGTAACATCGCGCCCGGTAAAACCTGTACCGCCGGTCGTGATCACCACATCGATCCCCGGATCGTCGGCCCAACCCCTGACGCGTGCTGCGATCTTGTCCGTATCATCGGTCACGATGTCGCGCGCGGCCAGAACATGCCCGGCTTCCTCAAGGCGTCTCGCCAGGGTCAATCCGGATTTGTCATCCTCAAGACGACGTGAATCCGAAACTGTCAGCACCGCTATCTTAACCGGGATGAAAGGGCGTGAATCATCGATTTTGGCCATCAAGACGTCCTCTAGCAGCTCCTGAAAATTCAGGATGCGGCGCGGGTCATTCCCGAGCGCACCCACCACTGGAGATATTTATCACGCAATGCCTCATCCGCAAGGCGCGCCGCATCCGCATTCTGAAAAATCGCAAAACATGTTGCACCGGACCCCGACATGCGGTGGAAAACCGGTTGATATTCCGCCAGCGCCACCATCACCTCGTCAATGACCGGAGCGAGCGCCGTTGCCGGTTTCTGCAAATCGTTACGTGTTTTTCTAAGCACACCGGCCAATTCATTGCGGTCGCCGCTGGACGGCTTTAATTTCAGCGGTTCGTTGTCTTTCCTGCTGAGCGCTCCAAAGACCTGCTGCGTCGACACCTGCGTCAGCGGATTGACCAGTACGATGGGCAGGGCAGCAAGCCAGTCGGCTGCAGCAATATTTTCTCCTATGCCGCTGGCGATCAGCGGCGTCGAGGTTATGCACATCGGGACATCCGCTCCCAGTCCGGTCGCCAGATCTGTGAGGTTCACACCGTGCTCAGGCACCTGCCAAAGGCGCATAAGACCTCTGAGGCACGCGGCGGCATCCGCCGATCCGCCGCCCACGCCGGAAGCAACCGGCAGGTTCTTTTCGAGATGGATGGCGACCGGCTGCGTGGAGTGCCCGATCTTGTCTGCCAAATGCCGCAGAAAATCTCGAGCCTTGGCAACCAGATTATCGCCGTCTGCAGTCAACGTACCGCCAAATTCGCCATTGATCGACAGGCTGTCGTTTTCACTCCCAGCAAAAGAAAGAACATCGCCAAAATCGGCAAATGTCACAAGACTGTCGATCAGGTGGTAGCCGTCTTCGCGCCGTCCCGTCACATGCAGGGCCAGATTGATTTTCGCCCAGGCGGTTTCGACGATTTCGGGCATCTTTGTCCGCGCCTGGAGCGAGATCAGGGCAGTTTGATGATCTGCCCAGGAAAAATCGTGTCCGCGCGGTCGCCGAGCGAGGGATTAAGCTGGATGATTTCCCGGTAGCGATTTCCATCGCCAAGCATCTCGCTGGCAATTGTCCAAAGTGTCTGACCCGGCTTGACCTCATAACTGGCTGATTTGCCGTCGGTCGGGTTCTCGGATCCGCTCTTTTTCGGTGGATCTGCCGGTTTCACCGGATCGACAACTTCACCATAGTCGTCGTCCGTGTTGGCTGCGGAAGGTGCTTTTGCTGGCGTTTCAGGCAGGCCCTTTTCGATTTTGGCCTTGATCTTCGGAATCTCGGTGAGTTCCGGTTCCATGGTCAGCGACCGTTCCCACTGATAACGCGCCTCTATCTTGCGCCCGGCACGCCAGTAGGCATCACCCAGATGGTCATTGATTGTCGGATCGCCGGGGCGAATCTCGACGGCCCGTTCCAGCTCTTCGACGGCATTTCCATAGTCGCCAAGTCTGTAATAGGCCCAGCCGAGCGAATCGACGATATAGCCGTCGTTGGGGCGTAGTCTAACGGCCTCGCGGATCAGGTCCATGCCCTCATCAAGGTGGACGTTCATGTCAATCCATGAGTAGCCGAGATAATTCATCACCTGCGGCTGATTGGGATAGAGTTCGAGCGCCCGTTTGAAATTGGGCTCTGCCTTTTCCCATTCCTTCAACCGTTCATAGGCAATGCCGCGCTGGTAGTAGATGTTCCAATGGGACCGATCCGGCAGAACGCCTATCGCCTGGACTGCCAGGTCGTAATTGTCCGCCATTTCGCGAAAAGACTTGGCTTCGGACAGCACGCTTCCATAGGCAATGTATGAGCGCATGTCTGAAGAATCCGCGGCAATCAGGTTGCGCAGATGTTGCTTGGCTTCCTCAAGGCGTCCGAGATCCGCCAGGTTGAGACCGAGTTGCAGCTCCGACACCCGGTGCATTATGGAATCTTCCGGCACGGCTTCATAGATTTTGATGGCTTTGTCCGGATTGTTCAGATTTTCCGCAAGGCTCCCGAGCATCACCAGAGTTGCTGCGTTTTGCGGATCCAGCGCGCGGGCAAAATTCAAATAGAGAGAAACAATATCCTCTGCGCCACTGCGGTTGAGCGCACTGCCGATTGTATAGAGCACCGCGGAAGCGCCCTCCGATGCATTTCGGATGGAGGGTCTGGGTGTGTTGTTCGCTTCAATCCGGTCACGCAGAGTTTTCAGCGGTGCATAGCCTGGCGCAAATGCGGTCCCGGTGGAAATCGTGTCGAGCGCCTTTTGCTTGTTGCCGTCGCGCGCCTCCATTACGGCGAGCGACATTGCGGCGCTTATATAGGTGTCTGGCGCAGTGCCGGCTCTGTTTTGATCGGTGATCACGGCTGTGTAGAGGCGCCGTGCCTGATCCTTGTTTCCGAGCGCCTCCTGCATGGAAGCGCTGTGAAACATTTTGAATATGCCGTACCACTCGGGCCCCTGCAGAGCATCGATTGTTTCCTGGGCCTTTTCACCCTTGCCATCGCCATAATAGGCCCAGGCCTTGAGAAGACCGTTAAGCAACCGTTCCAGATCGCTGACACCGGAATCATCGAGGATCGTCTGCGCGCTTGTGAACTCGCGCTTGCGGATGGCATTGATTCCGAGCGCCAGCTGCGCCGTGCTTTCAATAACCGGATCGCCCTTCAGCCCGTGTGCAAGCGCGACACCCTCATCGAATTCGCCGTTGTTGAAAAGCAGCACCATCAGACGTTGCCTGATATCGGCATTGTCACGATCGTATTCGAGTGCCTTTCGGTAGAGGTCGATCGCGGTACCGTTGTCGCGGTCAGCCTCTGCAGTGCGGCCGGCCAGCAACGCACCGGCGAAACTGTCGACGGTTGCAGTCTGGAACGCCTCTTTTCCGCGCTCGCCATCGCCTGCCGCCGGGTAGTTCATCAACAGGCTGATGACGGCCACGCTGGCGGTGATTGTTAGGGACTTAAGCCGCATCTGATTCTGTTCCTGCTTCCGAAAAATTGATTCCCTATCTTTCCCTAAAGCATGGCTTTTTTCCGCCTGTACGGCAAGCTTGCGGGAAACCGGTCTGAATTCAGTCAGTTGACCCGGCTGATGCAAAAATCGATGACCTCGAGCAACGCGGATTTTGCCGGCGTGTCAGCCAGTGGAGCCAAGGCGTCGCGCGCGATTGCCCCATAATGCTCAGCACGAACGATGGTATCACTTAGGGCATTGGAACGGGCGATCAGGGTGAGCGCTTTTTCGAGCGCATCGTCATCACTGCATCCCTGTTCGATTGCCGAACGCCAGAACTCCCGGTCCTGATCATTACCCCGTCGATAGGAGAGCACGACCGGCAGTGTGATTTTGCCTTCGCGGAAATCGTCACCGACATTCTTGCCGAGATCCTGTGCCTCGCCGCCATAGTCCAGAACATCATCCACCAGCTGGAAGGCCAGGCCAAGATTGGTTCCATAGGAACGCAGTGCATCGCGTTCCGCTTTTTTGGCGCCGGCAATGATCGGTCCAACTTCCGCCGCGGCGGAAAACAGCGCCGCGGTCTTTGCACGGATCACTGCAAGATAGTCGTCCTCAGTCGTTTCCATGTTCTTGGCGACCGACAGCTGCAGCACCTCGCCCTCGGCGATAACCGATGCGGCGCTAGACAGCACGTCAAGCGCGTCGAGCGAGCCGACCTCGACCATCATCTTGAATGCCTGACCAAGCAGAAAGTCGCCGACCAGCACGCTGGCCTGATTGCCCCATATGATGCGCGCCGTGGATTTTCCGCGACGCAGATCGCTTTCATCGACCACGTCATCATGCAAAAGTGTTGCGGTATGCATGAATTCAACGCTTGTCGCCAGTTTGATATGGCCGTTGCCTTCATAGCCGAACATGTTTGCCGCGGCGAGGGTCAGCATCGGGCGCAGACGTTTGCCGCCTGATGAAATCAGGTGGTTGGCGACTTCGGGAATCATTTCGACATCCGATCCCGCCTTGGACAGGATTTGCTGGTTGACCCTGCCCATATCCGCCTTGGTCAGATCGACAAGCGGCTTGACCGATGCGGTGTTCTTGTTCTTATCCTGAAGCGGAATAACAACGCCCAATATGCAGACTCCTGTGAACTCTGCGACAGACAATAGAAACTGGCCGGTTCCGGTACAAGTGCAGAATCGACGCAGGGTGCCTGATATGCCAATGACTTTTGCTCAATTTTTCGTGCCGCGGGCGCCTCCGGGTGACAAATTGCTCTCCAATTTGCATATAAGGAGCAACACACCCGCGGCAATGATGATCCGCACGCATAGTCCAACAGTTTGTAAAAAATCCGAAAGGCTTTGAAAATATGGAGGAATTGATCCGCACCAACAATGTTGTCACGCTTTCTTTCGTTGGCACTCTTTTGAAGGAAGCAGGCATTCAGTACTTCATTGCGGACGAAAATATGAGTGTTCTTGACGGATCGATCAACGCGCTGTCCAGGCGCCTGCTTGTGGACGCCGAACGTGCTGCCGAGGCACGAAAACTTCTGGAAAGTGCCGGCCTTGGCGCCGAACTCCGATAAAAAGTGCCATGAGCGGGACGGATGACAGTGCAGAAAGGGCGTCGGGTGCGCATTGCGATAACGCCAACGCAGCGACCATAGACGCATTTCACCGGGGCCGTTTCCACTTGGTTCAACCAAAAGGGAAGGGGCACAGGGCCGGTCTCGACGCGATGCTGCTCGCCTCGCTTGTTCCTGCCGAAGTATCAGGAAAACTGGCCGATTTTGGTGCTGGTGCCGGTGCGGCGGGCATGGCCGTCGCGTGCCGAAGCCCTGCGGTGCAGGTCGTGCTCATCGAACGCTCAGCTCAGATGGCGGGGTTTGCCCGGCGCTCTATCGATCTTGCGCAAAATGCGCGATTTGCCGGCCAGGTTGCTCTTCTTCAGGCAGACGTCGCATTGACAGGTGCAGACCGTCAGGCTGCCGGCCTTGCAGATTCCTCTTTCGATCAGGTCGTTATGAACCCGCCATTCAACAGTGCCGACGATCGCACGACCCCCGATTCCCTCAAGGCAGAAGCGCATGCCATGCACGAAGCCATGTTCGAGCAATGGATCCGCTCTGCCTGTGCGGTCTGCAAACCGTCCGGTCAGCTGTCGCTGATCGCGCGCCCACAATCGCTGCGGGAGATCTTGGAAGCCTGTGAAGGCCGCTTTGGCGGCCTGCAGGTAACGCCCGTTCATCCGAGGCCCGGGGAAGATGCCATCCGTATTCTGCTTTCCGGGATCAAGGGTAACCGTGCACGGCTTGCGTTTCGCGCACCGCTTTATGTACATGAGGGTGAAGACAGGGCGTTTTCGGCACGTGTCGACGAACTCAGCAACGGCCGCTCCTTTTTGCGCCGCTAATGGCGCAAATCAGTGCAACCATTGTGTTTCGGGTTGAAATACATACATCTGGTTGCGGGCATTCTATGTCGGACAATCAACGATACAGGCACTATTGATGGCGTTTTACAAATCCCTTCTTCCCAAGCGGTTCAGACGCGACGAGATCAACATTCCCGTCGTTCAGCTGCAGGGTATGATCATGGCCGGCGGGTCCCAGTTTCGACCGGCGCTGAACCTTGCGACTGTCGCGCCGCTGCTCAAAAAGGCATTTGACGACAAGCGGGCGCCTGCGGTCGCCATATCGATCAATTCTCCGGGCGGCTCGCCCGTCCAGTCCAGGCTCATTTTTAGGCGCATTCGCGATCTTGCCGAGGAAAAGAACAAGAAGGTGTTCATCTTCGTTGAGGATCTGGCTGCATCTGGCGGGTATATGATCGCGCTTGCAGGCGACGAGATCTTTGCGGATCCGACATCCATCGTCGGATCGATCGGCGTCGTTTCTGCGAGTTTTGGTTTTACCGATCTGATCAAGAAGATTGGCGTGGACCGGCGCGTATATACCGCTGGCAAGAACAAAGTGACGCTCGATCCGTTCCAGCCGGAGAAAAAAGCCGATATTGCTCATCTGAAATCGCTTCAGCTCGAGGTGCACCAGGTTTTTATCGACATGGTCAGGGAGCGCCGCGGAAGCAAGCTTGTCGAGGATGAAGATATTTTTTCCGGCCTCTTCTGGTCTGGCATCAAGGGCAAGGAAATGGGCCTTGTGGATGAACTCGGAGATATGCGCACCGTTCTCAAGGAGCGTTACGGCGAAAAGGCGAATTTGCGGCTGATCACCATGCCGCGCGGCCTGTTTGGCCGCAAAGTAACGGGAGCAGCGACGGGCGACTTTTCTTCGCGCATTGCCGAAGCGGCAGCCGCCGGTGTTGCCGATGTTGTTGAAGAGCGCGCATTGTGGTCGCGATACGGTCTTTGATAGTATCATAACACCGGCGCACGGATCGCGTGGCCGCAGCCGTGTGACACGAAATTTCAAGGGTCTCGGGGGAGGCGAAGATGGTGCAGTTATTACTGCTGGCGGCTGTTCTGCTGGTTGCCTGGATGGGCTACAAACGTTTCCTGAAAGAGGCGGAACGGGTCAGTAAATCCGTGCGCAGGGCTGAAAAGGAATCTGAAACCGGTGCCAGCGGCACATTGGTTGAGGATCCGAAGACCGGCGAATATCGCGTCGAAGACAAAGATGAAGAGTCGTAAGGCCATTCAGCCGCTCCAATATTCATCCCAAGTTACTCTAAAGTCTTGACCCCGCAGGGTCTGCATGGCACCAGTCCGGCGCATTCTCTTTAACATCCGGACCCGACAAATGACCACGTCAGCGCGCACACAGCCGTCACATATGCACCCGACCCGTTCTTTTCAGGGCCTGATTCTGGCCCTGCACAACTACTGGGCGGAATACGGTTGTGTCATTTTGCAGCCCTACGACATGGAAGTCGGGGCAGGGACCTTTCATCCGGCAACGACATTGCGCTCGCTGGGGCCGCGTCACTGGAATGCCGCCCATGTTCAGCCGTCGCGCCGCCCGACGGACGGTCGCTACGGGAAAAACCCCAACCGGCTGCAGCACTACTATCAGTATCAGGTTCTTCTGAAACCTTCGCCGCCGAACCTTCAGGAGCTTTATCTCGGCTCGCTGGAGGCGATCGGCATCGATCCTTTGCTGCATGACCTGCGTTTTGTCGAGGATGACTGGGAAAGTCCAACCCTCGGTGCCTGGGGTCTCGGCTGGGAGTGCTGGTGCGACGGCATGGAGGTTTCGCAGTTCACCTATTTCCAGCAGGTCTGCGGTATCGAATGTTCTCCCGTGGCCGGTGAGCTGACTTACGGTCTTGAGCGCCTGGCGATGTACGTCCAGGGCGTCGACAATGTCTATGACCTCAATTTCAATGGCGCCACCGACAATGAAAAGGTCACCTATGGCGACGTATTCCTGCAGGCCGAGCAGGAGTATTCCCGCCACAATTTCGAATATGCGGATACAGCCATCCTGCTGCGCCATTTTGACGACGCGGAAACCGAATGCCGTTCTCTGCTCGACCAGGGTGCTGCGGGCGCAGATCCGCAACAGGTTCATAAATGCGTGCTGCCCGCTTACGACCAGTGCATCAAGGCTTCGCATGTCTTCAATCTGCTGGATGCAAGGGGGGTCATCTCGGTGACGGAACGCCAAAGCTACATTCTGCGCGTGCGCAATCTTTCGAAAATGTGCGGTGAAGCCTTTTTGCTGACGGAAGCCGGAGGGTTTGCAGCCGGCGGTGCCTGATTCACCGTTTGAGCCGCATGATTCAACAAATTGAAACGATTGATAAAATGCCCGATCTTCTTTTAGAACTCCGCTCCGAAGAAATCCCCGCCCGCATGCAGCGCGAGGCCGCCGGCGATCTCAAAAAACTGGTCACGGATGCTCTGGTTGATGCAGGTCTGACCTATGAGGCTGCGCGCGAATACTGGACACCGCGCCGCCTTGCACTCGACATTCGTGGTGTGTCGGCACGTTCCGCTGATATCAGGGAAGAACGAAAAGGCCCGCGCACGGATGCGCCCGAAAAGGCCATTGCTGGCTTTCTGCGCGGGGCAGGGCTTGCTTCTGCCGATCAGGCCACCATTCAGACCGATCCCAAAAAGCGCGATTTCTACGTTGCCATCATCGAAAAACCGGGGCGTGAGGCAGCTGAGATCATCGCCGATATCATGCCGGACATCATCCGCAACTTC
The DNA here is from genome assembly GCA_024244645.1 of Hyphomicrobiales bacterium. Lineage (GTDB taxonomy): Bacteria > Pseudomonadota > Alphaproteobacteria > Rhizobiales > Rhizobiaceae > Hoeflea_A. Next base: position 13,809 of record JAAEOH010000156.1, on the reverse strand, counting down.
CCCTGGCCGAAATCCATGCGTTGGGGCGAAGCATCAGCCAAACCCGGCGCATTGCGCTGGGTACGTCCGCTTCAGTCGATCATCTGCACGTTCGGGCCCGAAACGGAAGAGCCCGTCGTTGTCGATTTCGAGATCGACGGTCTGAAGGCTTCAAATGTCACCTACGGCCATCGTTTCCATGCGCCGCAGGCCATCACCGTACGCCGTTTCGATGACTATGCGGAACAGCTTGAAAAGGCGAAGGTCGTGCTGGATGCGGACCGCCGTCGCGAGATTATCTTGTCCGATGCGCGTAATCTTGCCTTTGTGCAGGGTTTCGACCTTGTCGAGGATGACGCTCTGCTGGACGAAGTGTCCGGACTTGTCGAATGGCCGGTGATCCTGATGGGCGAATTCGATGCGGATTTCCTGTCCATCCCGCCGGAAGTCATTCGCCTGACGATCAAGGAGAATCAAAAGTGCTTTGTGCTGCGCCCCCAGGATGATGCCGAAGCGCTCACCAACAAATTCATTGTCACCGCCAATATCGAAGCCAGCGATGGCGGCAAGGAAGTTGCCCACGGCAACGGCAAGGTGGTTGGCGCCCGGCTGGCCGATGCTCTGCATTTCTGGAGGACCGATCAGGCGGATTTGCCGGATCTGGACCAGCTCTTGCAATCCGCCGACCAATTCGACCTGGATCTTTCAAAGCCGCTTGACCAGCGCATGGCCAAACTCGACGCGCTCAACGTCACGTTTCATGCAAAGCTCGGAACGCAAGGCCAACGTATCAGCCGCATACGCAGCCTGGCCGCCCAGCTGGCGCCGATGATCGCCAAGGACGCGCATTTGCCGGCACTAGCCGACCGCGCAGTGTTGCTTGCAAAGGCAGACCTCACCACTGAGGCGGTGGGTGAGTTTCCCGAACTGCAGGGCACGATGGGGCGCAAATATGCCGCACTGCAGGGCGAACTGCCCGACGTCGCGACCGCCATCGAAGAGCACTACAAACCGCAGGGACCCTCGGACGATGTTCCGACAAATCCGGTCTCGGTGGTCGTGGCGCTTGCCGACAAGCTGGATACACTGACCGGCTTCTGGTCGATCGACGAAAAGCCGACAGGCTCAAAAGACCCTTACGCGCTGCGCCGTGCGGCGCTTGGCGTAATCCGGCTGTTGCTGGAAAACGAAATTCGCCTGCCGCTGCTTCAGATCGGCGTGTCCGACGACCTGTTGTCGTTTTTTCACGACCGGCTGAAGGTCTATCTGCGCGACAAGGGCGCGAGGCACGACCTGATTGACGCGGTCATATCGGCAGATTCGGACGATCTTCTGATGGTTCTGAAACGTGTTGAAGCATTGGGCGAATTGCTCGAATCTGATGATGGTCAGAACCTTCTCGCCGGCACCAAACGGGCAGCGAACATTCTGGCTGCCGAAGAAAAGAAAAAGACCAGCATTGCCGACAGGGTCGATGCGGATCTTTTGACTGAAGCGGCCGAAAAATCGCTGTCGGCAGCCATAGAAGACGCGGAAGGCAGCGCGGCGGAAGCGGTCAGGAATGAGGATTTCGCCGCCGCCATGCGCGCGCTTGGGGCGCTGCGTCAGCCGGTGGATGCTTTTTTTGACCATGTCCTCGTCAATGACGACAACGAGGCGGTGCGGGCGAACCGGTTGGCACTGCTGCGCAGAATCAGATCGGCAACCGAAACGGTTGCCGATTTTTCGAGGATCAGTGGCTGACCGTAACGCCGGTCGCCAGATGCGGCCCTATTTGCTCGGGCGCAGCTCAATGATTTCCGAGCCGTTGTTGTGCGGCTCTTCGCCATTCGGTTCTTTCGGCCCGACATTGACGTGCTCGGCATCGGTCATATTGACCGAAGAGGTTTGAGAGCCTCCGTCGACCCCATCCTGTGCGGGTTGATCGGTGCCGGCTTCCTCGACTTCGTCGACATTGAATTCGCCGACGCCCTCAAAGGTGACGCCGCTATCGGCAACAAACGGCTTCTGCCAGGATTCGACCACGTTCTGATCACCAGTGTTATTCTGGGTTTCCGGGGTCGCTTTCACGATGCGTACAGCACTGCCGCCCATCATATTGTCCATCTGGACAACCTTCTTCTTGCCGTCGATATTTTTTTCGATAACTTCGACGCCATGAACATCAGGGCTGACAAATTTCGGCTTCACCGGCGGGCATTCGGAACAGTCAAAAGTGATGACACTGCCGGCTTCGACATTCCGTGATTTGATTTTGATTACTGAATCGCCGGCCATTGCTGCACTGGCGGCAATCGCAAAAGCGGATGTAAAAACAATAAGGCGCGTCATGTCGCTCTCCAGGGTTGTTCTCCCGAAGATAGCAGATAAGCGTTTTCAAGCCGTTTTCAGGCATGGTTAATTTTTTACAAATCGCAATCGGCCCAAATCGGCCTATTTTTCACGTTGAATCGCCCGCCAGCCTATGTCGCGCCGGCAAAATCCATCGTCCCAATCGATCAGGTCAACGGCCATGTAAGCCTGGTCATGTGCAGTTATTACCGTTGCTCCGAGAGCGGTGACGCCGAGGACACGCCCGCCGTTTGCAACGATTTTGTCCGCCTCGAGGGCGGTTCCTGCATGGAATACTTCGACATTGTGCACCGCGGAAGCAGCTTCCAGGTTGCTGATAGCGGATCCTTTTTTGTATGCACCCGGATAGCCTTTGGTCGCCATCACCACACACAAAGCTGCTTCGTCGGTCCAGCGAGCGCTCATGGTCCACAGCAATTCGTCTGCGGCTGCCTTCATCAGCATCAAAATGTCATCTTTGAGTCGCATCATCAGAACCTGGCATTCCGGATCGCCGAAACGAACGTTGTATTCGATGAGTTGCGGACCGGAGTCAGTGATCATCAGGCCGGCGTACAGTACGCCGGTAAAGGGAGTGCCTCTTTCGGCCATTCCCTGCAACGTCGGTTTGATGATCTGCTCCATCGTTTGCTCGATCAGTGCGTCCGTCATGACCGGAGCCGGTGAATAGGCGCCCATGCCGCCCGTATTCGGCCCCGTATCCCCGTCACCGACACATTTGTGATCCTGGGCCGTCGTCAACGGTAGCGCGTTGATGCCGTTGCATATGCAGAAGAAGCTTGCCTCCTCGCCCTCCAGGAACTCCTCGACGACGACTTCCGCGCCCGCTTCCCCGAAAGCACCCTCGAAGCAGTCTTCGATCGCCTCAAACGCCTGTTCCAGCGTCATGGCAACGGTTACGCCCTTGCCGGCGGCAAGACCATCCGCCTTGATAACGATGGGCGCGCCCATTTCCCGTGCATAGGCCTTTGCCTTCGGTGCATTGTTGAAGCGCATATAGGCGCCGGTCGGTATGTTGTGGCGATCGCACAGATCCTTGGTGAACCCTTTGGAGCCCTCCAGCTGTGCGGCAGCGGCGGTAGGGCCGAAAACCGGAATGCCGGCTTCGTTAAGCGCATCGGCAATGCCGGCAACCAGCGGCGCTTCCGGGCCGACGACCACCAGACCAATTTCGTATTCGGCGCAAAAGGCGACAACGGCGCCGTGGTCTTCGACCTCGATGTCGACGCATTCGGCTTCATTGGCGATTCCCGGGTTTCCCGGAGCGCAATAGAGTTTGTCGAGAACCGGAGAGGCGGCGATCTTCCAGGCGAGGGCGTGTTCACGTCCGCCGGAACCGATCAAAAGCACATTCATTGCCGCTATCCTCTTCGCCCGGCTTCATGACAGTCCCGCACGCACCGCGGAACCACCTGAAATCAAAAGGTGTTGTCAGGAAACGGGGTAGCACGGATTGCCACCGGGTCAAGGGGCGGCGAAACAGTGACGGTAGTTATCCCGTTATACAGGGCTGCTTTCATCGCTTCCGGACCGAACGCCGGTGAGGCCGACACGGTTTCTTGCGTTAAATTTGCGCAGCCCGTTGCCGACATGGGTTCTCACGGTCCAAAAGGCGATTCCAAGATTATCGGAGATTTCCCGGTCGGTCATTCCCCGGGCGATCAGTGCAACGATCTGGCGCTCGCGTGGCGTCAGAATTGGCCGGTCCTCAAAAACCTGAGGCTGTTTGGGTGCCACGATGCAGGTAATCGCGCACTGTGAGTGGGACGCGACGTTTCGCCAGCCTATTTCCAGACCGAACCGCGGAAAAAGTGCCGATGTTGCTCCTTTTCGTACAACGGCCATAACGGTGTTTTTGAACGTGCTTTCGCTGATATCGTACTGTTTCGCTATCCAGTCGACGAGCGCCGGGGAGCAGACAAAACGCTGATGGTCGGCGGAAATCGCTGCCGCCAAGATACCATTATCGTGCACAGCCCGCTCGAGTCCGTCCCCCGACAGCACGCAACGGTATGCGTTTTTAAGCATCGGGCGCAGCGCACGCAATATCTGCCTTTCGCGCTGTGTGAACTCCTTGCTCGCCGATTTTCGCCAGACGCGGAAATCCCCGATTATTTTTCCGTCCTCGAACAGATACTGGTCGATGCCGTGCGAAACCCGGTAGGGCTTCAGAAAATCGTTGAAATATTCACTGCGTTCAAGGCGCCGCTTTGAAATGACCTCATAGGTGGACGTTGCATCGGTGCGAAGCCGGATATGCTTGGAAATCGGATCGCAGTGCTGGTAGTAGACCTCGAACTCCCACGACATGCGTGAATCGCGGTTGTAGCAACGCGGTTTTTCAAACGTACCGTTTTCGGGATTCCATTGTGTCTGACCAAGAAAATCGGCGCGAAAGAGCGAAAGCAGTCTTTCGGCAAGATGCGGGCGCGCCAGTACCGGCCGGTCATCGGGCTGCGCCAGCTCATAAGCGACAAAGGCGAGATCGCTGAGGTCGTTCGAATTCAGGATTGGCAAATCCTCCCGTTCAGTCCCTAATTGTAGCGATTGTGACACCTGCGATAAACCGCCTAGCTTTCTCCCACCAATTGTTTGGAGGAATGCAATGAAACGGATGACAATTGCGCTGGCTGCGGTGGTTCTGGCCACTGTCGCGGCGCTGCCGGCGCAGGCCGAGCGTTTGCAGGGGCTTGTGCCCTCTACGGTCACATCGCCCGATGGCCTGACCATATCAGTGGTCGAGAGCGGTGAAACCACTGGAAAGCCCATCCTGTTTGTTCACGGGTTTTCGCAAAGCGCCGCTGCCTGGCGCCGCCAGATGCTCAGCGATCTGGCAGACACACACCACCTGGTCGCCTTCGATTTGCGTGGACATGGCTATTCGTCAAAACCCGACAATCCCAAGAGCTACATCGACCGCAAATTATGGGCTGACGATATAGCAGCCGTCATTGACGGCAAGAACCTCGACGATGTCGTGCTCGTCGGCTGGTCCTATGGCGGTCTTCCGGTCCTCGATTATGTGAAGGAGCACGGTGAGGACAAGCTCTCCGCCCTTGTGTTTGTGGCGACCGGCTACAATCTCGATCTGCGGCCGCCGGATGCCGGTGGTCCGGAACCGGTGCTGGGACCCGGTGTGATCGAAAACACCGGGCCGATGGCAGGCATTCCTGCCGGGCCTCCCGGTGCTGATCTCGATGGCTGCGCCGCTGCCAATACCTGCGGCGACTACGCCCGCCAGCTGGCCGGCACAAAACGCTTTCTGGACATGGTCCCGGGAACGCATCTTTCGGAACAGCTGGCCACAGAGGCGCTGGCCTACAATATGCAGACGCCGCCCTATGTCAGAAGAGCCATGGTTGTCGACCGGTTTGTCGAAGGCGGACCGCTCGATCATTCGCCCACACTTGGCACCGTTGGCGTTCCGGTGCTCTTTATCCACGGGGCTAAAGACCAGCACGTTCTGCCGCGCTCGACCGAAATCATGAAGGAGCTGGTCGATGCCGGTGGCGGCACCACCAGCCGGATTATCTATGAGGGTGTCGGCCATGCGCCCTTCATCAAAGACGCTGACCGCTTCAATGGCGATCTGGGAGGATTTGTCGCCGGGTTGTAATCGCCCCGAACCTGCGGTGTAAACACGCACCCCCTGGTGGCAATCCCCGCTTGACTTGGCAGCGGGGAAACTGCCACCAAGGGGCATGCAAACTCCGGTGACAGAGCAGGTCCGCGTTGCCGATGCCCCGTCGAACAACTGGGTCTACCGCCAGCTGCCGCGCTGGGGTTGGCCCTATGCGCAGCTTGCGCGCTGGGACCGGCCGATAGGCTGGCAATTGCTGTTGTGGCCGTGCTGGTGGTCAGTCATGCTGGCCGCTAACGCGCAATCAACCGACGCTCCTATACAGCCGGTCATCATCATCTGGCATCTCTTCCTGTTTATGGTCGGCGCAATCGCCATGCGCGGATCCGGCTGCACCTACAACGATCTGGTCGATCATGACATCGACATGAAAGTTGCGCGCACCCGGTCGCGCCCACTTCCTTCCGGCCGGGTCTCCCGCACGCAGGCCAAGGCTTTCATGGTGATCCAGGCACTTGTCGGCCTGATCGTGCTTCTGCAGTTCAACCTCTTTGCCATAGTCCTTGGTATCTGCTCGCTGGTGGTCGTGGTCATATATCCCTTCGCCAAACGATTTACCGACTGGCCGCAATTCTTTTTGGGGCTTGCATTTTCATGGGGTGCGCTGATGGGCTGGGCGGCAGCGTTCGGCAGCCTCGCTGCCGCTGCGATAGTGCTTTACGCCGGCGCTGTCCTTTGGACGATCGGTTATGACACGCTCTACGCGCATCAGGACAAGGAAGACGATGAATTGATCGGCGTGCGCTCGACAGCGCGGCTTTTTGGTGATCAGACGAAAGCATGGCTGACCGGCATTTATACTGCCACTGTCCTGATGATGGCGCTGTCATTCTGGCTGGCAAATGCAGCTTGGCCTGCATTTGCGGGTCTTGCTATCGCCGCAGCAATGTTGGGGCGTCAAATCGCTATTGTTGACATCAATGACGGTGAGCAGTGCCTTGCTCTCTTCAAGTCCAATAACCGCGTCGGCTGGGTTTTGTTCGCCGGCCTCATCGCTGGCGTTGCCGTCAATCTGATGTGAAGCCGTTCAAGACGGTCCAGTTGCTTGACCGGCGCAGCCAAACCTTCAATTCATTTGACCCAGCTCAATGCACAAATGCCTGCAAAGGCGCAGCCTTTTGATGGTCGCAAAGGGTTTGCACCTGAAAAAGTCAGCAACCGCATGGAGGGTTTCACCGTGCTGGAAATATCTCCGGAAAAAGTCTGTTTCATCATCATCAAGGCCCGCGCATTTGAGGTCAAGGACGCGGTGACCGACCCTGATCCGGGATCCAATGCTTCCGATGACGGCATGTATGCGGTGCTTGAAAGCCATCGGGACGACCCGGTCGAAGAAGAGCTCACATCGCTTATTTCATCATTGTCTGTCGACGAGCAGGTCGATCTTGTGGCGCTTGCCTGGTTGGGGCGCGATGACAGCGATCTCGACGATTGGCCGGATCTGCGCTCGCAGGCCATGGATGCCCGCAATGAACGCACAGCACAGTATCTGCTGGGCATGCCGCTGCTTGCGGAATACCTCGAAGAGGGCTTATCGCTTATGGGGCTGTCCTGTGAGGAGTTCGAATTCAACCGGCTCTGACCTAGCGGCGGGCAATAATCTCTTCACCATTGATGGTCAACCGAATGCCGAGTGCTCCGGTGCTTCTGCGCACCAGGAAACGCGGACGACGATCCGCGACAGAGGAATGCCGCCGGCGCGGTTTGGTGGATTTTGTTTTGATCTGACCCAGCCGTTCTTCCAGCGGCCTTGCTGTACCGTCCGCTTCAATCATCAGCATCGGCAGCTTGTAGACCTGCGACCAGGAATTCCAGTCTGCGGCGATATCATCAAGATTGTGGGCAACCAGCAGCGGAACGCACAGTTCGCTGTCTTCATGGTGCAGCTCGAGCGTTACCGTTATTGACCCATTGCCGTGGTCTATGGCACGGGCTGCAATCCCTTTGAACGCCCTTACAGGCAGGGCGATTGATAGCGGCAATCCGCTTTGCGGAAGAACCTTGCGCAAAACAGCGCCGCGATGATCCAGTGTGAAGGTTACGCAGTTATTGTCTTGACGCGATGCGTAGGTGACCTGTTGGGGAAAACGCCCCGGGTCCAACCGCAATTCGTCGCCGGCCCACGCCGGTTTGCGCAGTGAATTCGTCATGTTTGCCTCTGTCTCTCCTGAGAGCCGGATAATCCGGTGCGGGACTTTTGTCCTCTTGCAAACAGCAACTTACGCGAATTCTCTTCGGGCGAACTTAAAATGTACGGTTAAGAAAACCCTGACTTTGTAAATGGTTAGCGAAATGAAACCGGTGATAAGAGTCTTTTATTCCGTATGCCTTGCAAGGGATTGCAGGACTTTTCCGGGGTTCATGATGCCCGCCGGATCGAACGCAGATTTGATACGCCGCATCAGATCGATCTCGATTGGCTGGCGTATTGCGGCGAGCCGGTCGCGTTTCATCTGCCCGATACCGTGTTCGGCGGAAATCGAGCCGCCCATCGCAAGGACCTGTTCATAAACAATGTCGTTGATCTCGTGGCGTCGCGAAAGATGGGCCTCCGGGTCGGCACCCTTTGGCTGGGAAATATTGTAATGAATATTGCCATCGCCCATGTGACCGAAGGCGACAATGCGCGCTTCGGGCATGGCGGCAAGCACTGCCTTGTCTGCCCGCGCCATGAACTCCGGGACCGCGGTGACCGGCACCGACACATCGTGCTTGATGGATGAGCCCTCGGGCCTTTGCGAGCCGGGCATGGTTTCGCGCAGCTTCCACAGCGCCTGCCGCTGGGCTTCCGACTGAGCGACAACGGCGTCCTGGATCAAACCGTCTGCAAATGCGTCTTCCAGCACGCCCTGCATCATGACGTCAGCATCGTCCTCGGACCTTCCGGAGGAGATGTCGATCAGCACATACCAGGCATGTTTGTCCTCCAGCGGGTCGCGATTGCCCGGAACATGTGTTGTCGCGAATTCAATTGCGATGCGCGGCATCAACTCGAATCCGGTCAGCGCAGTACCGCATTTTATTTCGGCCCGATTCAACACGGCCAGCGCTACTTCCGGACTGTCGAGGCCGGCAATGGCGACCTGATGGCCGGCGGGGAGGGGAAACAGTTTGAGGACGGCTCCTGTGATGATGCCGAGTGTGCCTTCCGCACCGATAAAGAGGTCGCGCAGATCATACCCCGTATTGTCCTTCTTGAGGCTGCGCAGCCCATCCCAGACCTCGCCGGTCGGAAGCACCACTTCCAGCCCCAGGCACAGCTGCCTGGTGTTTCCATAGGCAAGAACGGCAACGCCACCGGCATTGGTGGAAAGGTTGCCGCCGATCTGGCAGCTGCCCTGCGATCCGAGTGAAAGCGGAAACAGGCGGTCGACACCGCGTGCGGCCGTATGGATATCGTCGAGAACGCACCCGGCATCCGCCGTCAGCGTGTTGCCGACCGGGTCAATGTCGCGGATCTTGTTCAATCGCGACAGCGAGACGATGACCTGGCTTTCCCCTTCCAGCGGAACCTGCCCGCCCGCATGACCCGTATTGCCGGACTGGGGAACAATCGCGGTGCCCGTTTCGGTGGCGGTTGCGAGTATTTTGGACACCTCTTCAACCGATCCCGGTTTGAGCACGAGTGGCGACCTGTCGTGATAAATCCCCCGCGGTTCTATCAGATAGGGGGCAATCTCGCCTGGATCGCGCAGCGCATGGGCATCGCCGACAATAGCGGCAAAACGGTCAAATACATCTTGTGTCATAGGTCATTATTAGCGCCTGCGAATGTGCTGGTCCACCGCCATCATGATCTTGGCGCGGCCGCTCTTTCGAGCCTGTCGTTGATCGCCTCGCCAAGCCCGGTCTGCGGGATTGAGACGACACGGATTTGCGTGGCGGTCGCCGCATCGGCCTGCACCATGAAAGCAAAGAGATTGGCCGCCGCCTCGCGCAGGTCGCCGGACGGGCTGAGATCAAGCACCGTTGATGCGTTTTGCTGTCCGGCCAATGACTTGCCGGCAAATGTTATAACCGCGTCGCCATGGCCCGCTTGCTCCGCATTGATCGTCATTTTGGCCACAGGCGCATAATGGGAGCGCAGCATGCCGGGTGCGTCGATAGTAGCGGTCGGGTCAGCCCGCCGCAGAAGCCGCTTGCCGATAACCGCCTCGATATCGGCTGCGGCAAGTCCACCCGGACGTAATAGTTCGACCCCTCCGGCAGCGGGTTTCAATATGGTCGATTCCAGCCCGATGACTGCCGGTCCGCCATCGAGGATCAGTTCCACGCTATCCCCTAGATCAGCTGACACATGTTCTGCAGTGGTGGGGCTGATCTTTCCGGAAGTGTTGGCGCTTGGCGCGGCCAGCGGACGGTCGTAATCGGCGATCAGCGTGCGTGCGAAGCCGGTCGGGATCCGCACCGCCAGCGTATCGAGCCCGGCAGTCGTCAGCGGATTGATCGCCGCGTCGGATTTCAGTGGCAGAACCAGGGTGAGGGCCCCCGGCCAGAAAGCCTCAGCCAGCCGCAGCGCCAACGCGTTGAATTCCACATAGCGTTCAACCATCTCAAGGCTGCTCATGTGGCAGATCAGCGGATTGAAGCGTGGCCGCCCCTTGGTCTCGAAGATACGCGCCACCGCGGTTCCACAGGTCGCATCGGCCGCAAGGCCGTAGACGGTCTCCGTCGGCAGTGCGATGAGACCGCCCTGCGACAGCACATCGCAGGCTTCCTTGCGAGCTTGAGTCTCATCATTGGCGATCGATAATGTCGTCATAATTCACACCGGATTGGGCCCGCAGATAGCAGGCTTCAGCCCTGCGCTCAATGCGCAAACCGCCGCTGTGTCTGAAGTTGTTCAACCTTGACGAAAATAATTGACGTTTACGTAAAAATAACTTAGGCCCTATGCCATGGTTCGGATGGACAAATCGGGCAAAGACTGATGTGTTTGGACCCGTTCAGGTTCCATTTCATTCGGAGGAGATCGAGGACATGTATCGCGCACCTGTCGAGGACATCACGTTCACCCTGAAACATGTTGCCGGCCTCCAGTCGGTGTTGGAAGACGGGCTTTTGGGCGATCTGTCCGACGACCTGGTCGATGCGATCCTGACTGAAGCCGGCCGTTTCGCGTCCGAGGAAATCGCTCCGCTCGCCGAAGAAGGTGAAAAGGGCACGCCGCTCAATGACGGCGTTGTAACGACACCAGCCGGTTGGAGCGCGCTATACAAGAACTGGATTGCCGGCGGCTGGAACAGCCTGACCGGAACACCGGATTTCGGCGGCCAGGGCCTTCCGACAATGTTGTCGGTGGCGACGAGCGAAATGTGGAATGCCAGCTCCATGGCCTTCAGCCTGTGTTCGCTACTCACCATGGGAGCCGTTGAGGCTGTGGATGCCCATGCCGACGACCGGCTGAAACAGATTTACCTGGAAAAACTCATTTCAGGCGAGTGGACAGGCACCATGAATCTGACCGAGCCGCATGCCGGCTCCGATCTCGGTGTCCTTAAATCCCGTGCGGAACCGGTCGGTGATGGTTCATACCGAATTTTCGGCCAGAAGATATTCATCACCTATGGCGAGCACGACTTTGCCGACAACATTGTCCATCTTGTGCTTGCACGGCTTCCCGATGCGCCTCCCGGCACCAGGGGGATCTCATTGTTCCTGGTGCCGAAATTTCTGGTCAATGACGATGGCAGTCTCGGCGATCGCAACGATCTTTTCTGCAGCGGTGTCGAACATAAGCTCGGTATTCACGGTTCGCCCACCTGCACGATGATCTATGGCGACGGGAAATTCGGCGACACGCCCGGCGCCGTCGGCTGGCTGATTGGCGAAGAAAACCGAGGTCTCGCCTGCATGTTCACGATGATGAACAATGCGCGCCTGAATGTCGGCATACAAGGCGTTGCCGTTGCCGAAGCCGCCTATCAAAAGGCGCTCGAATATTCGCAGGAACGCACCCAGGGCAAGGCGCCGGGCTGGCAGGGCGAGGGCATGAGCCCCATTTTCGAGCACCCTGATATCCAACGGAACCTTTTGACCATGAAGGCATTGGCACAGGCTTCGCGCTCGATTGCCTATAGCTGCGCACACGCCATCGATATGGCGGACGGTGCCGAGGAGCGCGGCGATGCCGATGCCGCGAAGTTCTGGCGCGAGCGCGCCAATCTGCTGACACCCATCGCCAAGGCGTTTTCGACTGATATCGGGGTCGAAGCCGCATCCATCGGTGTGCAAGTGCATGGCGGCATGGGCTTCATCGAAGAAACCGGCGCGGCGCGCCTGCTGCGCGATTCACGCATTTCCCCCATCTATGAGGGAACCAACGGCATTCAGGCCATCGATCTGGTGACCCGCAAACTTCCGCAATCCGGTGGCGAGCATGTATCTGGTTACATTGCCGAGTTACGGGAAATTGCCGGCGAAGTCGCCCGACGCAACAGCCCGGAATTCGGCAGCACAGCGGAAAAGCTGAATGACGCTTTGGCGGATCTTGAAGCAGCCACAGGATGGCTGCTGCAGGCGCTGCAGGAGGGCAGGATCAAGGAGGCGCTTGCCGGCGCGACGCCCTATCAGCGTTTGTTCGGCCTCGCATCCGGCGCCTGCTATCTGGCGAAAGGCGCGTTGATCGAAACCGGTGATGACCGGGATGCGGGCCGCGTCGCTTTATGCAGGTTTTGCGCTGAAAACCTTTTGGGCGAGACGTCAGCTTTGAAAGATGCGGTGATGCAGGGCGCCGACAGCCTGATGCAGGCACGCAGCGCACTAGGCTGAACCGGGCGAAAGCAAAACGCTCTCGAAGCAGGGCAAAATCGGGACTAGGGAGAGTATTTTGAGCGAACACATCATCGTCGAACGACCCGAGGAATATGGTGGTGCGGTTCAGATCATACGTTTCAACCGGCCCGACAAGAAGAACGCCCTGACGCAGGCCATGTACGCAACCATGGTCGAGGCAATAGATAACGGCGATGCGGACGAAACCGTGCGGGTTCACGTTTTCCTCGGCACGCCGGGATGCTTTACCGCCGGCAACGACATGCAGGACTTCCTGAACTATGCCATCAACGGTCGCATTGGCGACGGTGACGTGGGTCAGTTCCTGAAGGCGCTGGCAAACGTCAAAAAACCCATGGTGGCGGGTGTCGACGGACTGGCCATCGGCATCGGAACGACGATGCATTTTCATTGCGACCTGACCTTCGCGTCGCCACGGTCCGAATTCCGTACCCCTTTTGTCGATCTCGCCCTGCTGCCCGAGGCCGGTTCAAGCCTGCTCGGTCCTGCCGTCATGGGCTATCAGCGGGCATTTTCGATGTTGGCGGTCGGAAACGGCTTTTCCGCCGAGGAAGCCTGCGAGGCCGGGTTGATATATAAGGTGGTGACCGAAGAAGCGCTGGAGGCAACAACACTGGCAGCCGCGGCCGACATTGCTTCAAAGCCACCGCAAGCGATGCAGATCGCCCGTGATCTTCTGCGCCGGGGTCAGCGTACTGATGTCGTCGCGCGGATCGAAGAGGAATCGGCATTGTTCGGCGAGCGACTGTCTTCGCCAGAGGCGCGCGCTGCCTTTGAAGCCTTCATGATGCGCAAAAAGTCGGCTTAGCGTTCGAGAAGGGCGACGGCTTCAACATGTGGTGACCACAGGAATTGGTCGATCGGTGATACGGAGAGCAGCCGAAATCCGCCATCGATGAGCGTGCGCAAATCCCGCGCCAGTGTCGCCGGATTGCAAGAGACTGCCGCAACCTTTCTAACCGATGATGTGGCAATCTCTGCCGATTGTGCCTGTGCACCGGCTCTTGGCGGATCGAAGACAACACCATCGGTCTTTTTGAGTT
>JAAEOH010000155.1 GCA_024244645.1 Hyphomicrobiales bacterium | reverse complement strand
TATCTCTCGACCTTTCGGCGTCAGACGGGCATTCTTGTGGATGTTCATTCGGTCCCTCTCCTGATGACTGATGGTATTGCAACTTCAGCCTTTCAGAATGGGAACGAGTGAACAACCTGGTGAGAACTCACAGCTAGTGCGACCGGTGTAACGGAACCGAAAGATAAACGCCAAACTCCGCGCCGATGTCACAACTGACGCGGGCATGCACGCGGCCCTGCCGGTCCAGGAAGCGCTGGCTGTCCTCGACCGGAAAAATCCCTTCATGCCAGATATTGGGGTGAATATAGAGCCCGCGCGAGCCGTCGCACCAGAAGGCGACGACCTTGTCAGGCGTCAGGTCGTCGCCGGGCAATGCCACCGGAACAACAAACGGCTTCTTGTCGAGCGGGAAAAACAACTGTCCGCCGTCAGGGTGATAGTTCATATGCCACACGAGCACCTGGTCGCGCGGCACGGTCGGGTTATCGGCGGAGGCGGATTGCGGGTCGGTTGACCAGCCGAGTACGTAATTGCCGCCCACGGCCTCATTGGAGCCGTAGAGCACGTCGCCCTGCCAATCGCCACTGAAAATACCTTCGACCCAGCCTGCCTCATCGCCGGTGTGTTCGTCGACAGGACGCCAGCCCTGGGCAGGCCAGCGCACGATCTCGATGTAGAAATCCTCGTGGCTGTCCACCAGGCATCCATATCCTTCCACCGACTGCGCGGTCGCTTCAATCAGCGGGACCGGGTGCAGGTCGAGCGACGGCTTTTCCTTTGCGTCAAACATGTAGGTCGGTGCGTTCACAGCTTTGCTCCATTCCTAATATGTACATCGACGACACGCTGCAGCATCGGCGCATAGTGCGAAAAGGGCGGGGTTGTCGTTCCCGGAACCTTACCCTCGTCGTCCCAGATACGCACCTGGATTATGGCGTCAAGATTGGGGTTCTCAGCAAACTCCGCAACTTCCTCATCGCTCATCGGGCCGCCCTGTAGATTGAGTGTGTGAACGGATGCCGGCGACAACCGGTCGAAATAGCCGCTGTCGGTGGCGCACAGATAGCGTTTGGCGGCGACGTGATAGCGCACGCAATCGGTGACGACCGTCGGGAAAAAGGACGCGAGCACTGCGGCGCCGGCCTCGTCATGATGGTTGTCGACGCCTTTTTCCAGCGCATCATCGGGAAATTCATTGGTGTAGTGGCCGATGTCGTGGAGCAGCGCGGCGGCCACCATGTGATCACCGCCGCCAACATCTTCCGCGAGCTTTGCCCCCTGGAGCATATGCTCCTACATGGTGACCTGTTCACCGAGATAGGAATCGGCGCCGCGCCGCTCGAATATATTGCCGATGAATTCGACAATGTTGTCAGGGGGAAGGCTGGAAAAGTCGGGGCGGGTCATTCGGCAGCCTCCAAAGTCCGGGTTTCAAGCGCGGCGAGAGTCGACAGCAGACCGTCCTTGTCGGCGTAGCAGCCCTGAAGCCAGCGCGAGCGGCGCCCGAATAGCCCTTGCGGGCATGCAGAACGCGGGTGTTGTCGACGATGAAACTTTCGCCCGGATCAAGCTTGAAGGCAACGCCCATGGCCGGATCGTCGATGATTTCGGCAAAGCAGCGGTAGGCAGCGTAGTAGGCGGCCATCTTTTCATAGGGCACGTCGATAATGGGAGCCGCTGAACGATTGTTGAACCGCACAGCGACGAGTTCGCCGTCCGGGGCGAGTTCGATCATCGGCCGGCGCGCGCGCAGGCATGTGTCTTCTGAGCCGGCATATTCAAACCGAGCGCAGTGACCGCAAAGCAGAGCAAATCCGTCGGAGTCCTCGTTGCGCAGGCGTTGTGCCGCGCGGAAGCCGTCGACAACGATGGAATCGCCGCCTTCGGCCGAGTTTTCCAGGCAATAGAGGATCTGCAGGGTCGGCACCGGGTCGCGGTAGGGATTGTCGGTGTGGGCCTGGAGCCCGAGACCGGTATAGGCAAGGTTTGTCGGGTTGACTTCGGTGCGAACCTCGAACCACTGACCGTAATTGGTCTCCCTTACGAACCCGAATGGCTTGACGACCTCGAGAAGCGCGCCGCTGGTCACGGGGCCGTTGGCAAGCCGCGCAAATCCGTAGCGGCGGACATTGGCGAGCCAGTCCCGCAGGGCGCGGGGATCAGCGTTTACGGCGGCAAACTTTCCGGTCGGCACCGTATCGAAGCTGGCGCTGTCCCAGGTGGCGATTGCCGGTGCCAGCCAGCCCGTCTCCTGTTAGGTCGGCAGGTCATAGGCGTTTGCCTGCAGCCAGGCGGCCGGATAGGTGACCGTTTTTTCTTCCGGAGCGAAGGTGACCGTCAGATGTGCGCCATCCGCGCCGGCGCTTTTGATGCGGATGTCGCCGGGAATATCCGACAGGGTGATAAGCCGCTGGCCGTTGCCCGAAGCCCTGGTCTCCTCATCGAGCGCGTTGTCGCGCAGCCAGACCGCGTGAAAGCGCGGCGTGGTGCCATCGCTCAAGTTGAGCTGAAGCGCTGCGCCATCAGCGAGAACCGTTGCGGATTTTATGGTGATCATTGTGTCTTCCAAATTGTGTTCAATGCCGGTGCGTGTTGTCGCGTGAATGCTTCGGCGTTCTATTGGGTCGACCCTAATTAGAACTATGCTATAAGCGCAAGAAATGGATATTGGCATCAAGACCCAAATTTGATTATGACAGACAAGCGAAGAGAACAGGAACTGTCACCGCTTGAGTGGCTGCGGGTCTTCGAGGCCGCGGGTCGCAGCGGCAATTTCACGGCGGCAGCGCATTCGCTCGGCCTGACACAAGCCGCTGTCAGCCAGCGGATCCGCAATCTGGAGCACCGGCTCGGCAAGGATCTCTTCAAACGCAAACCGCGCGGGGTGGAGCTGACGCTTGATGGCGAGGCCTATCTGCCACATGTCCAGTCGGCGCTGGCGGCCCTTGCCCGCAGCACGGCGGATCTGTTTTCGCCGGCGGTCAGTGAAATCACCATTGCCGCGATGCCCTCGCATATCGAACTCCTGGTGCTGCCGAGATTGAAGCCGTTCCTCGCCAATCATCCTGGCCTGCGGGTAACGTTCGTGTCAGTTTACCGTCAGCGCGATTTCGACGACGCCAAGGCAGATTTTCATTTGCGCTACGGCCTCGGCAACTGGCCGGGGCGCAGGGCCGATCTGCTGCATCAGGAATTGCTGGCGCCGGCGGCGGCGCCGTCGCTGTTGCAGGCTGAGGACAACTGGCGAAAGGGCCCGATCATCGAATTGAGCGGGCCGCGTTCGGGGTGGCGGGCCTGGTCGGCGGCGACCGGGTCACCGGCGCCGCTTCGATCGGGTCTGCATTTCGATTCCTTTGATCTGGTGTTGAATGCCGCCTTTGAGGGCCTTGGCGCCATACTGGCGTCGCTGCCGCTGTGCGAGGCGGCGCTTGCGACCGGCCGGCTTGCGCGGTTGCCGGAACCGCAGGTCGCCATGGATGAAGGTTACTGGCTTTCATGGCCGGTCGAGCGACAGCCCTTGCCGATCCACAGGGACCTTGCGGCCTGGCTCGGCGCCGGTCTGACATGATGGCCGCGACCGACCGGCGCAATGCACCGTCCACGTGGCAGACAGATTAGTTTGATCAGCTGAACACTTTGACTCATTCGAGCAACAGTTTTGAGCCGTCATGGCGCAGACCGACGAAGGCAATGGCGGCGTTTCCACCACGCAGTGAGCTGCCTTCATTAAGTGCTCGTGCCACTGAGTTTGCCAACGCGCTGTCCGCGATCAGTTCTTCTACTTTGGCCGTCGGAAGAGCTCCTGCACTATAAGCACGCTCGATGGTCTTGCAGAGCGGCAGGGCACGGATTGGGAAAGTTACGTCTGGAACCCCGTTTCCGAGAACGCTGATATCAACATCTACCGCGTAGCCAAGGTCCGTGGATGCTCCAAAGGCAATATCCGCAAGAATTTCCGGAATGAGATCCATTAGATATTGGTTTCGCGCGGGATCCGAAATCCCGTTGGTGGCCAGTACTGCCTTGTCATTTTCCCAATTGTTCAGCAATCGAACAAGAACGGATTGACGGATGTCGCTCAGTGCTGCGAGGTCGATCTGATCCTCCCTGGCCTGTGAATTCAATAGTCCTGCGACAAGCCAAATCAATGACAAGCAAGCCACCAGACTATGTCGAACATACGAATTCATTGCGGCCTACTTGTAACCTTGGAGGCCGATTAAACAAGAGCGTCATGCCAACGGCCACACTTGGGATTTGTAATCGATTGTAAAAGAAGTCGGTTCCCCGGTGGCTTGAAATCAGCCACCACACCGTCCACAGGGTTTGTCACCAAGATTGATAAGGGACGGCAATTTCCATATACTGGCGCCGTTGCTCCGCCACTCGGCAGGATAGTGGACCGACTTATCGGCCATATTGCATCACATGATGTCATTACGCGTCCTGCTCGGAACACCAGGACCAAGCGGACAAGGTGACCTACGGGCGGAGCAGCCAAATCCTCTCATGACCGCTTCAGATTGACGCTCACTTCCGTCTATCAATTACGGTCTTTACATCCTCAGGAATTCGCGGATGCATTATGTCCGTTGCATAATGAACAATTCCACAGACACATGACCGGAACCCGGAAGCGGCGCGACTTTGCCCATGAGATTCCAGGAATTTGCATGGGAACGGCGATTTGCGATCAGTCCGCGAAGCCTTGGCGAACGACGTCGAATAGCGGTGCCGAGCCCTGAAAGCAGACACTATCGGTATAGAGTGGGTGTAATTCGGTCGATATTGTACTGGCATAGACAATTAATTCGATAATCTGGTGAAAAATCGAACAACCAGTAGAAGTATCTATTGCAATTATACAACCAACACTCATAATATAAATAATTGAAGATAGAATAAACATTCAACTAAAAGAGACACCAGACAATCTAAATTTTTTGATAATCGACCAAGATTGGTTCCATTATGGTGATATCATTTGTAGCAGCAGCAATTGTTACTTGCGCCTTGGTGCTTGGTGTCATTTCTGTTCACGAAACAGCTTTTGTAAAAAATAAAAGACCATTTATACGTATTCGGCTCGCAGGCATTATTAGCCTGCTGGTTCGAACAGAAGTGCTTGTCGCGATTCTGGTTCTTGTTCTCGCTGCATTGATTAGCGCAATTGTTATCTTCAGCGTGATGGATGTATTGCCGATCTATCACCATCTGTATCAATGGCAGGAATTTCTTACTTCCAACGTTGCCGCTAACGGGCTCTTGGGGATTGTTTTCGGGGGATTTCTGGCAACGTGGATCGCACGCAATTACAACCGTCCACCAGATTGTGTGACGTCTTCGCCTAGTGGACAGTTTGAGATTGATTGCTTGAGGAGGGTTTCTGGCTCATCGTAACCATCAAGGAGTGAAGATGAGCAAGAAACCCGGGCCACGAGCACCTTCTTCGGAGAAGGTCATCAAGGATAT
>JAAEOH010000154.1 GCA_024244645.1 Hyphomicrobiales bacterium | reverse complement strand
GCGCGGCTAAAGCCGCCGTTCGAACCTCAATGACAAACCCCCAACGCCTGCCAAAAATCCAACCCAATTTTCCGCCGTCAACCCGGCCGAGAACACGCGCGCTTGTCAATGCGCCACTGTCCGATGAATAATTGGGGTTAGGTGATTGGACTCAACCTTGCCTGGGAAGTCGCCAGATTGTCAACAACAGTGCGCCCTCGGGCCGAGTCCACAACTGCTCTCGGTGGAGCAGATGAAACTTTCGGAACGGGTCATCTATCGCAATATGGAGAATGCTCTGCATACGGAGAAAGTACCTTTGAACGCAGACGTTCTGGCCTCAAACGTCCGTAGTACCCTCGATAATCACCGTCTATTGCGACCGGGCCGCAGGGGCATTTTGTGCCACAACAACAGTCATTTGATTTCCCGACTAAGTTCCTGCCATCGCTCATTGGGCTTGCAACATGATCAATTCTAAATACGCTCTAATTGAGCTGATGCCGATATTGCGAGAATACAATAATGAGTGAACTTCTCTCCCCGTTTAAAATTCGAGATCTGAGTCTGAAGAACCGCGTCGTGCTGTCTCCGATGTGTCAATATTCCGCTCGCCGCGGCTACAGCAATGATTGGCACTTCGCCCATCTTGCGCGTTTCGGCATGGGAGGATTTGGCACTGTTATTTTTGAGGCAACCGCCGTCTCGCCGGAAGGGCGCATTACTTATGGTGATCTGGGAATATGGGAAGACGGGCAGGCTCAGTCCCTGACCAGGATCGTTGATTTTCTGCACGGCCAGGGGGCAGCCGCAGGCATTCAGCTTGCTCATGCCGGCCGCAAGGCCTCATCAGCGTTGTGGTGGCGAGGATCGTTCAATGAAACCGAAGAGGAAAAATCCCAGGTGGCATTTCAGGAATGGGAGCCCGTTGCACCGAGCGCGATCCTTCATGCTGAAGGCCCGACTGGTTTTAAAATGCCCGGGGAACTGGCGCCTGAAGACATGGAAAAGATCCGGGAGGCCTTTGTCGCCGGTGCTGCGCGAGCTGACGAAGCGGGATTTGATATTGTCGAAGTTCATGCCGCGCATGGCTATCTTCTCAATCAGTTTCTGTCACCGATCGGCAATAGACGTCGCGATGCCTATGGCGAATCTCTTGAAAACCGGATGCGGTTCCCGCTCAGCGTCATTGCATCCGTTAGGGAGGTCTGGCCGGAAAGAAAACCTCTTTTCGTTCGGATTTCGGCTGAGGACGGTATTGAGGGCGGATGGACGCTCGAAGACAGTCTGGTGTTCGCCGAGGAGTTGAAAAAACTGGCGGTCGATATAGTTGTGTGCTCGTCGGGCGGGTTTGATGGCGCAAGGTTCAATATCGGGAAGAACTACCAGGTTCCTCTGGCGCGGCGTTTGCGTAAGGAAGCTGGAATGGGAACCATGGCCGTTGGCCTGATCACAAAAGCACAAGACGCAGAGGCGATTATCGCCGGAGGCAGCGCTGACATGGTGGCCTTGGCCCGTGAAGCCCTTGATGATCCAAACTGGCCCCTGCATGCCCGCATGATGCTTGGCGGTGCTGAAGACCCATACGCCGAATGGCCTGTTCAGGAGGGATTTGCGATCAGGAACAAGGACCGGTCTTTGCAGATCCGAGGTTTCTCGAAATCCTGACTTTAATGGCATGCTGTCGACGCTGGTTCCAGAAGTATATCTGTCCACAATATCGTATTTCAGGAATGTCTCAGTCGGGTTAATAGCGCGAGTGTGACTCTCAAAGGGCTATTCAAATCGCGACAAGATCTCAATGTCTTATAAGGGCTTATTGCGTTGAAAAAGTCGCCTTATTGAGGGCATTTTGGGCTGATTCAGTTTTCCAGGTGATTTGGGAGATTGTCTGCGATGATGGGGTCACGTCAGGAAGCTCAAGCGGCGCTGTTTTATGAATTCTGTCTTGAAGATCATATTCCAGCCGATCACCTGCTACGGTCG